>JAPUJM010000198.1 GCA_027296205.1 Actinomycetota bacterium | reverse complement strand
GTCTGCGGCGGCGCGGGTCGAGCTGGAGCGTTTGGATTCGGAGAAGGCCGCTGCGGAGAAGGCCGCTGCGGAGAAGGCTGCTGCGGAGGAGGCTGCGGCGGCGCGGGTGGAGCAGGAGCGTTTGGATGCGGAGGAGGCTGCCACGGAGAAGGCTGCCACGGAGAAGGCTGCCACGGAGGAGGCCGCCGCGGAGGAGGCCGCTGCGGAGGAGGCCGAGGGCGCTGTCGAGGAGACACCACCCGACATGGTCAAGGAGCTTCTCACCACCTCAGGCGACAACGACGACTCCGAGGTTTCCAAGCAGCTAGTTGTCGATCTGGGCAAGTTCGAGGAGCCGGAGCTGGACACAGATTCTCAGCCCGAACCGGCTCTCGCCGGCATCCCCCAGGAGAAGTCAGGAATCATGGGTGCCGTGAAGAGCGCTTTCAGTCGCAGAGGCCGTAACCACGTCCACCAACTCGTGGAGGCTCCCGGTGGAATCGGGATAGATCGTTTCATCTGCGAGGACTGTGGCTTTGTCTCAATCTCCTCTTCCGACTGAAGCTGCCGCCAGAGCCGCGAGCGTGGCCGGTACGCTCAGTCGGTGGCATTGATCCGACCTGTGATTCTCTCCGGCGGCGCCGGGACTCGTCTGTGGCCGCTTTCCACACCCGGGTTTCCCAAACAGTTTGCGACGCTGACCGGTGAAGACTCACTGTTCACCCAAGCCCTGCATCGTCTTGCCGGCCGGCCGGGTGTGTCGCCGCCGATCGTCGTCACCGGATCAGCTCACGCCGAGCTCGTCAAGGTCTTCGCTGCCGAGTCTGGTGTTGACATTCACCTGGTACTCGTCGAACCGGCGGGCAGGAACACAGCTCCGGCGTCACTGGCGGCCGCGCTGTCATCCGATCCAGACGATGTTTTGGTGATTCTCCCCTCCGATCATCTGATTCGAGATCAAGGCGCTTTCGCCGACGCGGTGATCCGTTCCGTCGAATACGCGGCAGAAGGATCTGTCGTGACCTTCGGGGTGGTGCCCTCGAGAGCCGAAACTGGCTACGGCTACATCGAGTTGGGGGAACCGTTGCCGGGCGCCTACGAAGTGCGTCGCTTCAAGGAAAAGCCCGACCAGGAAGAGGCCGAGCGGTTGACCTCAGGCGGAAACCACGTCTGGAACTCGGGAATGTTCGTCGTCTCGGCTGCCGGGCTCCTCATGGAGGCCTCGCGGCACTGTCCGGTGATTCTGGCCGGCGTCACAGCTGCGATGCGGGCCCCGGTCGATGGGATCGTGGAACTGGGTGCGGAATTTCTGAATGTGGAGAGAATCTCCCTGGACCACGCAATCATGGAGAAGACGGAGAACGCGATAGTGATGCCTATCGATGTGGGTTGGGACGACGTTGGATCTTTCGAGGCCCTCTGGTCGATTGCGGAGAAAGATGGTCGGGGGAACGTCACGTCGGGCGACACGGTCCTCATCGATGTCGAAGGCTCTCTCGTGAAAGCCACATCCCGAACGGTGGCGGTCGCCGGTGTGAGCGATGTTGTTGTCGTCGAAACACCAGATGTGGTCCTCGTTGTGCCCCGCAACCAATCGCAAATGGTTCGGGATCTCGCCGAGCGTGCCGAGTCTGATTGAGGTTGCGAGGCCCTAGTGGTCAGCCTCGTACCATCGACGTGGTGCGACGTTTCGTTGTCGTGATGTTTCTGGTCGTGTCGGCATGTTCGATCGGCCGCGTGGCCGATGACGCTGCCGGCGATGAGATCTATCGACAGCTGTGCGCCGGCTGTCACGGCGCTGATCTCACCGGCGGGATCGGGCCTCCGCTTGGCCCCGGCTCCAACGCAGCCGGCCGTCCCCGTGAGTTCCTCGAGTTCACCGTCATCCATGGGCGCGGCAGGATGCCCTCCTTCTCCTCTTCTCTGAACGATGAGCAACTCGAGCGTCTCGTCTCATACGTCCGGGAGGAACAGGGCGGATGACCTCGGCACTTGAAGCGCTGGAGCTATACCCGGTCCGGATTCCCTTACGGCATCGCTTTCGTCGTGTCGACCACCGGGAGGCTGTTCTGATCAAGGGCCCCTCCGGGTGGGGCGAGTTCTCGCCTTTCCCCGACTACCCACCCGCTGTCACCACCCGGTGGCTGGCGGCAGCCCTCGAACTCGCCTGTGGGAAGATCCCCGACCCTGGTCGGTCGACGATACCGGTAAATGTGACGGTGCCCGCAGTCGCTCCAGATACCGCCGCATCACTGGTCGTGGAGTCGGGGGCCACCACGGCGAAAGTGAAGATCGGGAATCCTGGGGACGACGAGATCGACGACGATGAGAGGTTGTCGGCTGTGCGCGATGCATTAGGCGCCAGCGGACATCTGCGCATCGACGTGAACGCCGGCTGGGATCTCGACACCGCCAGCAGACGTCTCGAGTCTCTCTCACGATTCAACCTGCAGTATGCGGAACAGCCGGTCGCCACGGTCGAGGACATGGCCGAGCTACGCAGACGCACCGAAGTCCCTCTCGCAGCCGACGAGCTTGTCCGACAAGATCCGCATCCCTTGCGGGTCCTCGAAGAGGGCGCCGCCGATGTGCTGATTCTGAAGGTCCAGCCTATGGGAGGGGTGGAGCGGGTGCTCGACCTCGCGGGGCGCTCCACAGTGCCGGTGGTCATTTCATCGGCGCTCGAGACCTCGGTGGGCATGTACGCCGGATTGCTGGCAGCGTCGCTTCTCGATGACTTGCCTTACGCCTGCGGCCTGGGAACCGTTGCTTTGATCGAAGGCGATCCGACCCTGAGCCCCCTGATTCCCAATAACGGCCTGCTCGACGTTCGACGACCCGAACCGGATCGAGACCTTCTCGAGCGGTGGCGACCGGAACGGACACGCTCCGCTGAGTTGCTCCGCAAATTGCGAGCCGCGGCCGAGGTGCTCACTTGAATCAACCGAACCCGAGCACGGCGATGGCGCGGGCCGTTGTCGACGAGCTGTTCAGAGGCGGAGTCGACCTGGTGGTTATCTCCCCGGGGTCTCGTTCGGCAGCCTTGGCAATTGCGGCCTCGGAGCATCCTCACCTCGAGACCAGGGTGGTGTTGGACGAACGTTCGGCTGCCTTTCACGCGCTGGGGCGAGCCAAGGCGACCGGTTTTCCGGCAGCGGTGTTGTCCACGTCGGGCACGGCTCCAGCCAATTACTTCCCGGCCATAGTCGAGGCGGACATGTCCTTGACCCCGCTGATCGTGGTCTCAGCGGACCGGCCGGTGGAACTTCAGGGCGTCGGTGCCAACCAAACGATCGACCAGATACGGCTTTTCGGCGAAAAGGTGCGGTTTTTCGCTCACGTCGAGGCGCCCGGGTCAGATGCAAATCTCAACGAATCGTGGCGCTCGACGGTCGCGGAGGCCGTTGCCATGGCGCTCGGTCAAGAAGACCGACCTGGCCCGGTGCATCTCAACCTGGCATTCCGCGAGCCGACGGCTCCGGTCGCCGATGATGGGCGAGCGCCGGCTTCCGAGTATCCGTTCGCCATCGATGGTCGAGCGGCAGGTGCGCCGTGGGTGCATCCCGCTATCCCGGTGCCGCCGCCGGCGGATCTGCATTTGGTCGGCTCTTCGCGTGGCCTGATCATTGCCGGCGAGGGTGATTACGACCGTGGTGGCGTAATGAAGGCGGCCGAGGCTCTCGGGTGGCCGCTTGTGGCGACGGCATTGTCCGGTATGCGTGGTGAGTCGGTTGTGAGCACCTACCACCACGTGTTGGTGGATGGCGTCCCCGAGCATCTGATCCCTGAGACGGCCTACGTGATCGGGGCGGTTGGGCCGAGTCAGCGTCTCGAGGACCTGATCGAGTCGGCGGTCGAGCAGAGAATCCGCGTTGATGGTTGGGGGAGGAGACTCGACCCCAGGAACAACGCCACCGACGTCCTCCACGCAGAACCGGTAGCGACCCTGATGAGGGCAGCCACCAGCAGGGCGGATTCCCGCTGGGTCGATGCGTGGATGGCGGCCGAGATGTCGGTCCGCCAGGCTGTCGACCAGACCCTCGACAAGGTCGCGGCTCCCACGGGTGCGTCGATCGTTCGTTCTCTGAACGACGTCTCGTGGGGAACGCTGGTGGTGGCCTCGTCACTCCCCATTCGAGAGGTCGATGCCCATCTCCTCAGACGAGGAAATGTGATTGCCAACAGGGGCGCCTCGGGAATTGATGGGTTTGTGTCCACCGCCCTTGGCGTAGCATCGACGGCCCCGCGCACGCTGGCGATATCGGGTGATCTTTCGTTGCTCCACGACTCCAATGGCTTCCTCTCCGAATTCGTCGATGACCTGGTGATGGTTGTGCTCGACAACAACGGCGGGGGGCTGTTCGATGCTCTTCCACTGTCTGCCCATGCCCCGTCCTACGAGAGACTCTTCGTGACTCCACACGGGCGGGACATCGAGCAATTGGCCCGGTTCCACGAGCTCGGGTTCATCACGGTCCGAACACCCCAGGAGGCCTGTGCCGCGTCAGCAGAACGACTCGACGCGGGCGGGCTGCATCTGATCCGCGTGCCGATCGAACGCCGAGCCGACCTGGAGGCTCGCCAAAGCCTCGAGGACGCCGGCCGGGCGGCAGTGTCTCTATTTCAGGCCTAGAGCCTGGAGCATCGGGCGAAGTTTCAGCTCGGTCTCGGCGAACTCGGAGTCGACGTCCGAGCCCAAAATGATCCCGCCACCGGCATAGAGGATGGCCTTCCGATTCGTGATCAGACCACAGCGAAGGGCGATCGCGAACTCTCCCTCCCCGTCGACATTGAACCAACCGACGGGTCCGGCGTACCTGCCACGAGACCTGGGCTCGACGTCTCGGATCACCTTCATCGAGGTATCGGAGGGCTTGCCCGACACGGCGGCCGTCGGGTGAAGGGAGCCCAGCACGTCCATCACGGTGGTTCCGGTCACAGCCGGCCCGGCGAACCCTGTCGCCAGATGGTTGATCTCGCCGAATCTGAGCACTGTTCGCTGCTGTACGTCCAGCGATGTCGTGTGGAGCGAGATTCCTTGCTCCACGGACGACGACGAAAGGGCGTGTTCTCGATCCATCTTGCTGGATACGAGGCTCTCCGTGTCCAGTGCCGTTCCCGCCAGGGCGACCGACGAGATTTGACCGTCCTGAAGAGACACCAGAAGCTCGGGGCTGGCTCCCAGCAGGCCTTTGACATGAAATGTGTAACAATCCGGCTCGGTTTTCTGGAGTCGGTCGATCACACCGTCGACCGGTATCTCCGAATCGAACTCGATGTCGACCTGGCGGCTCATGACCACCTTCTCGATCAGGTTGGCCTCAATCGACTCCTGGGCGGCATGTACGCCGGATCGCCAGGCCTCGGCGCCGTCGGAGACGACCCGACCGTGCAGCGGGGCGAAGTCGAATTCTGGTAGCTCTCCTGCGGCTGTCTCGACGAGATCCTCCGGGATCTCGATCACCGAGCCTGTTTCCCTCGGGTCGAAGGTGAAGGATGCCATGGCAACCTGACGCCCACTCTCGCGCAGGGCGACCAGGGCTCTCTCGTAGCGGAGAGGCCCGGTGCCCGGGTCGAAGCTCCGGGATGGGCCCCGACCGACGAGGGCACGACCGTGGCGAATCCACACCAGATGGGGATGAGAGGCCGGGATCACGCCGGGAAGGGTAGAACCTCCCCGGACCAGTCGGCGATGCCGACATGGCGTGCCAGTTGGGCGAAGACGGATGTATCACCCGACGTGGCCAGCCAAAGCCGTCCTTCGCCTTCGATGGCGCCGGCTACCCGAATCGTCTGAGCCGCCACCGCCGGTACGGGATCGATGACTATGACCTCGGGTCCGGCGATCTTCTCGATCGCAGGCCGAAGAAAAGAAAAGTGAGTGCATCCGAGTACCAGAGCATCTGCCCCCTGATCGATCACCGGAGCGAGGGCGGCAGCGACACTCCTGTCGACATCGGGCCCGGAGAACTTCCCCTGCTCGACCAGTTCGACCCACTCGGGGCAGGTTTGGGTGACAATTTTGGCGTCTCTCCCGTGGATGCTCACGACGGACTCGAAGAGACGTCCCTGAAATGTGGCCTCGGTGGCGAACACACCGATCACTCCTGTCTCTGAAGTGGCGGCGGCCGGTTTCACGGCCGGCTCCAGCCCCACGATCGGGATCTCCGGGCTCCATTCTCGCAACGAGCCCAAGGCGGCGGCGGACGCAGTATTACAGGCAACGACGAGCGTTTCCGCCCCCCGGTCGATCAGCCAGTCGGCTAGCTCGTGTGACATCGAGCGAACTTCGTCGAGGCTCCTGGCTCCGAACGGCGCCCTGGCGCGATCAGCGACATAGAGAAGATCGGAGGAAGGTGCGAGCGCTTTTATTTCTTTGAGCACCGACAGACCTCCCACCCCCGAGTCGAATACCCCGATCATCCAACGAGCCCCGGCGATCGGTGCGAACGGTCGCTGGTAGCGTCGTCCCCTGCTCGATGGAGGTGCTTGGTGCAGTTGGAAGGTTCGGTTGGGGTGGTCACCGGTGGTGTTTCTGGTCTTGGCTTCGGCGCTGCACAAAGGATGGTCCGTCACGGCGCCTCGGTGGTCATGCTCGACATAAATGAGGAGCGTGGCAAGGAGGCGACGGAAGACCTCGGTGAGAAGTCCCGGTTCATCCCTTGTGACGTGTCCAACCCGGAAGAGGTGAGTGCAGCTGTCTCCGGCGCGCTAGAGGCCTTCGGGTCCATCGATGTGCTGGTGAATGCAGCGGGCGTGGCGCCTGCGCAAAGAGTGGTGTCTCGTGACGGGGTGCTGTTTGACCTGGATCTGTTCAAGTTCACGATCGGAGTCAACCTTGTCGGAATGTTTGACGTGATCCGGAATGTCGCCGCGGCCATGGCGGCGAATGACCCTGGTGAAACGGGGGAGCGCGGCGTCATCGTCAACGTTGCGTCGATAGCCGCTTTCGAGGGCCAGGTCGGTCAGGCCGCGTACTCGGCATCGAAGGGGGGAGTGGTTGCCATGACATTGCCCATCGCTCGCGACCTGGCGAGCGCCGGGATCAGGGTGGTAACCATTGCTCCGGGGATCATGGACACGCCACTCCTCGCCGGAGCGCCCCAGGAGTTGAGAGACTCCCTGGCGCGACTCCACGTGTTTCCTCAGCGGCTTGGAACCGCGGAAGACTTTGCTCATCTTGTCCAGGCCATCGTCGAGAATCAGATGATCAATGGTGAGGTGATTCGACTCGATGCCGCGGCCCGGATGCCTCCAAAGTGACCACCCGCATAGCCCTGGTTTGTTTTGACGACATGGAGGAGTTGGACCTGGTCGGCCCGTGGGAGGTGTTGCGCATGTGGCAACTGACTCATCCGGAAGACGACGTGGACGTTTTCACCGCTTCGACGGACGGCGAGACCGTCAGATGTGCGAAGGGCATGAGGATCACCGCCGACACCTCTATCGATGACATCGGGAGCGTCGACGTGATCGTGTATCCGGGAGGTCGCGGGACAAGACGCCACATTGACGATGCACGGGTCAAGCTGTTTCTCGCCGAGCATGCCGCAGCGGGGACATTGATGACATCTGTGTGCACCGGCTCGCTGGTGTTTGCGGCTGCGGGTCTGCTCAGCCAACGCCCGGCGACGACACATTGGAGCGCGATCGACCTTCTGGCCAGTCTGGACGAGACGATCGAGGTTCGCCCTGAGGACCGATTCGTCGACAGTGGGGAGGTCATCACCGCGTCGGGTGTCTCGGCCGGCATTGACATGGCCTTGCATCTGGTTGCCCGACTTCAGTCCGAGCAACGTGCCCGACAGGTGAAACGGGACATCCAGTACGACCCGGCGCCACCGGTTTAAACCTCTTCCCCTGGGGAGCGGGGGAGTGGCGTGGCGAGCGCGGCGGAGGCTACCGGGGGCGCAGCCCGCTCAAACTCTCCGGGTTCTCCATGCTGGTCAGATCTCCGGGGTCATTGCCGAGGGCCACCGCCTTGACGACCCGACGCATGATCTTTTGTGACCGGGTTCGCGGCAGGTCACTCACCCACTGGACTGTTTTGGGTCGGAAGGCCTTGCCAAGAGTTTCGTCCATCCTGGCCTCGACCTTTGCCGTCAGCGCGTCATCCGGGGTCACGCCTGGCGCCGGCACGAGGAAGAGGGCGATCGCCTCGCCTTTCACATCGTCGGGCATGCCGATGGCGGCAGCCATGACGACCTCGTCGAGCGATACGGCAACGGACTCGATCTCTGTCGGCCCAATTCTCTTGCCGCCGATGTTCAGGGTGTCGTCGGAGCGACCGTGCAGATACCAGAAGCCGTCTTCATCCACCGATGCCCAATCGCCGTGGACCCAGGTGTCGTCGAACCGCGACCAGTAGGTTGCGATGTATCTCTCTGGCTCACCCCAGAACCCGCGGGTCATGCCCGGCCAGGATCCCCGTATCACCAGTTCCCCGACCTCGCCGCGGACCGGTGTCCCGGCATCGTCATACACATCGGCGTCGACACCCAGTGCCGGCCCGCCAAGCGATGTCGGCTTGATCCCCTGGAGGAGATTGGCGGACAGGATGCACGCGCCGATCTCTGTGCCCCCCGAGATATTCACGATGGGGATCCGCTCCCTCCCGACGTCACGGAACAACCACCACCACGGCTCGGGGTTCCAGGGCTCGCCGGTGCTGCCGAAGGTCTTCAGCTTGGACAGATCGTGGCGATGCGCCTCCTTCGCACCGTGAGGCTGGAGGGCGCGCACGAGTGTCGGCGACAATCCGAGGATGGTCACACCAAGTTCTGAGACCACTTCCCAGATGCGGTCGGGCCCCGGGTGGTTGGGCACTCCGTCGTATGTGGCGATGGCAGCTCCATTGGCCAGTCCCGCAATCACCATCCACGGACCCATGATCCATCCCATGTCGGTGACCCACATCAGAACGTCGTCCTTGTGGACATCCAATTGGAAGGCGCCTTCCGCGGCGATCTTGACGGTGAGCCCGGCCTGCACATGCACGGCGCCCTTCGGGGGCCCTGTGGTTCCTGAGGTGTAGGCAATCAGCACCGGATCCTCCGAGTAGGTGAAGACCGCTTCCACCGGTTCCGCCTCGGGTATGAGGTCGTGCCACCAGAGGTCTCGCCCAGCGGTGATCGGCGTCTCGGATAGCGGCGTGTAGTCGACAACGATCGTGTGCTCGATTTCACCGACAACCTCGATGGAGAGGTCGGTGATCTCCTTCATCTTGATGAGCTTCCCGCGCCGTTGGAACCCGTTGGCGCAGATAATGACCCTTGGCCTGGGATCCTCGAGACGGGTGGCCACGGCATCCGCCCCATATCCTGAGAACACCGGGATGAGCACAGCGCCGAGCCGTGCGATCGCCAGCAGCGAGATGACTGCAACCGGGGACATCGGAAGGTAGACCGCAACTGCGTCGCCTCGGACGACGCCGAGAGAGCGCAGGGCGCCGGCCAGCCGACTCACCTGGTCCTCGAGCTCGCCATAAGTCAGTTCGGTCGTCTCGCCGGACTCCTTCTTCGATCGAACCGCTACACGATTCGGCTCCGCGGCCGCCCATCGGTCGACGCAGGCCTTGGACAGGTTGAAGGCGGCCCCGATGAACCAGGTTGCCCAGGGATGGCCACGCGAGGTGTCGCGCACCGCAAGCCAGGGCCTGTCGAAGGGAAGTCCGATGAACTCGACAACCGCCGGCCAGAACCATTCGGGGTCTGACGTCGATCGACGCACCAATTCGTCGTAATCGGCGATCCCGTGCTGTTCCATGAATCGGGATGTGTTGGCCTTACGGGCACGTTCCTCGTCGGGTGTCCAGGCGATTTCAAAGCTGTCCATGTGTCTCCGGGTGGTCGAAGGAGGTTATCGGAGATCCCCGGAAAGGGGTCCGCAGCGACTTACGCTTTGGTCGATGGCCACAACGCAGGAAATCGCCGACCGAAAGAACTTCCGAAGACGGACGCTGAGTGTGGTGTTTGTGATTCTGGCGGTGGCCGTTGTCCTTTGGCTCATCTTCACCTTGAGCGACATCATCTTCATGGTTTTCGTAGCCATTTTCCTCTCGGTTGCGCTGGTGCCTCCGGTCCACTTCTTGGCCAAGAGGGGGTGGCGACGGGGGACTGCCACCGGGGTGGTGTTCCTCGCGGTTCTCCTCCTGGTCATTGGCTTCATCTGGGCACTGGCGCCGCTTTTCGTCGACCAGTTCACCTTGCTGATCGAGGCCATCCCCGGGTCTATCGATTCGTTGCTCATCTTTCTGGAGGACACATTCGGGTTCGACCTCTCCGACTTCGATCTCGAGGACGCCGGAACGGACATCGCGGGCGGCCTGCGATCCGTCGGAGGCTTCCTCGTTGGCGGGATCGTTGGGCTCACGGCGTCGATCGGTGGCTTCCTTCTTTTTGCCACCACGGTCGCCCTGTTCTCCTTCTACATGATCGCGGAGCTACCTCAGTTGCAGCGGACGGTTCTTTCGTTCATGCCGGAGGATCAGCAGCGCCGCTCCCTTCACATCTGGGACATCGCTGTGGAGAAGATGGGTGGTTACATCTACTCCCGTCTTGTCCTTGCCATCGTGAGTGCCACCTTTACGACGCTGTTTCTGACACTCCTCGATGTGCCGTTTGCCCTCTCACTGGGCATCTGGGTCGGTGTGCTCAGCCAGTTCATCCCGGTGATCGGCACCTACCTGGCGGCGATTCTTCCGGCGATCGTTGCGCTGGCGTCAAACGGCACCTCCACGATGATCTGGGTGATCGTCTTCTTCACCGCGTATCAACAGGTGGAGAATTACATCTTCTCGCCTCGCATCACAAAGCGCACGATGGAGATCCATCCGGCTGTCTCCGTGGCCGCCATCTTCATCGGCGCCAATCTGATGGGTGGGATAGGCGTCATCCTGGCACTTCCCATGAC
>JAPUJM010000197.1 GCA_027296205.1 Actinomycetota bacterium | reverse complement strand
CGGGATCGAGGCATTCCGCAAGCCGTGTCGCCACAGGGCGGCGGATCGGCTCAAGCCCTTCGCTCTGGCGGTCCTGATGAAGTCGAGTTTGAGCGTCTCCAGCACGGCTGATCTGACGTAACGGGTGAGGATCGCACTCTGCACGAGGGCGAGTGAGATCGCCGGGAGCAGCAGGGCTTGGAAGGCCGGCCAGAAGCCCTCGTCCCATCCGGGAAAACCACCTGCCGGGAACCAAGAGAGGTTCACGGCGAACACGGTGACGAGTATCAGCCCGGCCCAGAAAGCGGGGATGGCCAGGCCTATCTGGCTCGAAACGGAAACGAACGTGTCGGCAGGTCTGCGGTGACGCGCCGCGGCGAAGACACCGGCGGGAAAGGCGACCAGGATGGTCATCGTCATGGCCATGAAGGCGAGCGGAAGGGTGACCTTCAGTCTCTCGACGATCTGACCTGCGATGGCGATGCCCGAGAAGAACGACACGCCCAAGTCGCCTCTGACGGCAGACCACGCCCAGTCGAAATACTGCGCCAGAAACGGCCGATTCAACCCGAGTTCTTCGCGAAGGGCCTCGACCGACTCGGGAGTGGCCTGGGTTCCGAGCATGACAACGGCCGGATCCCCGGGTAGGACCGACATGACAAAGAAGACCAGCAGCGACGCAGCAACCACGCTCGCCAGGAAGATCAGAATCCGACGGACGACGTATCCCAGCATCAGGTGAGCGTAAACAAGCCGTGCTGCCCGACGGCGCCGTCACCCACGATCGGCCGGGTGCGGCGTTACTTCATTCGGGGGCGGGTGTCAGCTGTCGAATTGACTGAAGAAATCCGTTACCGCCTGGGGGTCATCGGAGAACGCCCAACGCTCGGTGACCTTGCCATCACTCACGTGCAAGATTTCTGCCGTCCGGTACTTGATCTCCTGATCCCCGACTTTGACGTGAGCGTTGATGAGTCCGACCACGTGATCGTCGGTGGCCAGAACATCGTGAATCTCCCCGGTGAAGTCGATGTCGGCAAACCCGGACATACTCCCCTCGACGGCATCTCGTCCGTTCAGGGTCCCGCCGTCAATCTGATGCCACACCACATCGTCCGCCAGGAGCCTGGCGAAGCCTGCCGGGTCGCCGGCATTGAAGGCGTCCATCGCTTGTCGGAACATTGCGGCATTGGGATGCTCTCCCATATCTCTTCCTCTGATCGAGAGACCTGGACCATACCAACTTCTCTCTCCGATTTGACAGGTGAGTGTTTACTCACATATTATCATCCCATGGATGAGGTGTTCCGGGCCATCAACGATCCCAGTCGAAGACTCCTGCTCGACAAGTTGAACGAGCAAGACGGTCAGACACTCGGCGAGTTGTGTGCCCACCTCCCCGAGATGACCCGGTATGGCGTTATGAACCATCTCCGGGTCCTCGAAGAGGCAGGTCTGGTCACCACCCACAAAAAGGGCCGGTCCAAGTACCACTACCTCAATCCGATCCCCATCAGGCTGATCCATGATCGCTGGATCAGCAAATACGCCGAGCCACGAGTCGGAGCGATTGCCGGCATCAAGGCTCGTCTGGAAACAGGAGAGCAGTCAATGGACAAACCGGTACACATCTACAAGGCGTACATCCGTTCCTCGGTCGAAGAGGTCTGGGACGCCATGGTCAATCCCGACAAGACGGTTCAATACTTCTACGGGACCAGGGTCGAATCGAGTTGGGAGGTCGGTACGCCGATCAAATACTTCTATCCCGACGGAGACGCCGCCTCCGACGGCGAGATCATCTCGATCGACGCCCCCAAACGTCTCGAGATCAGCTTTCAGGCGCTGTGGGACGAGGAACTGGTCAAGGAGGGCCCGGCCCGAGAGGTCTGGGCGCTCACCGACGTCAACGGGATGGTCGAGTTGACCGTGGAGTTGTACGACGTCGCCGAGGACAGCAAGACCCTCGCCGAGTTCAGCAACGGGTTCCCCTACATCATCTCGGGTCTGAAGAGTCTCGTGGAGACTGGAGAGGGCCTGCCCTCACCTGGTTGATCCGGCCAAGCGTGTGCCGATACGTTGACTGAGTCCACGTGTCTGCACACGCGTTTCGAGGGTTACGCCACCACCACCGTCTTGGTGTTGAGAAACTCTCGCATCCCGATATCGGACAGTTCACGGCCGTAGCCGCTCATCTTGATCCCGCCGAATGGCAGCCGCGGGTCCGAAGCGACGAAGGAGTTGACGAAACAAGCCCCCGCCTCGAGACGATCTCGAGCCACCCGCTCCCCCAATTCGAGGTCCGCGGTGAAGACGGCCGCCCCCAGCCCGAACTCGGTGTCGTTGGCGATCCGCACCGCGTCATCAACGTCTCTGGCGGCGATGACCGCAGCCACCGGTCCGAAGGTCTCTTCGTGATAGACCGCCATGCCTTCTGTCACATCGGCGAGAAGCGTGGCCGGGTAGAACGCACCTGGGCCTTCGGGCACCTCTCCGCCTATGACCGGACGAGCACCAGCGGTGAGAGACCTCTCCACCTGGTCGTGCAACTCATCCCGCAAATCGACCCGCGCCATCGGGCCCAGCGTGGTCGCCGGGTCCATGGGATCGCCCATCAGGGCGGTGGACATCTCGGCCGCCAACAACTCTGTGAACTCCTCGACCACCGGCTCTTCGACGATGAACCTCTTGGCTGCGATACAGGACTGGCCACCGTTGATCAGTCGGGAGGTGGAACATGTTGCTGCCGCCCGCTCCAGATCTGCATCGGCCAGCACGAGATAGGGGTCGGACCCGCCTAACTCGAGGACCGTCTTCTTCAATAGGCTTCCCGCCTTGGAGGCGACGGCCCGACCAGCCGGATCCGAGCCGGTGAGTGTGGCGGCCACGATCGATGGGTGCTCGAGTACCTCGTCGACCCGACTCGACGGCAAAACCAGCGTGCGGAACAGCCCGTCGGGAAAACCCGCCTCGACGGCGAGTCGGTCGATAGCGAGAGCACACCCGGTCACGTTGGATGCGTGCTTGAGGATTCCGCCATTGCCGGCCATCAACGCCGGGGCGAAGAAGCGATACACCTGCCAGAGCGGAAAGTTCCAGGGCATCACTGCCAGCACCACGCCAAGAGGCCGGTAGGCGAGATAGCTCTTGGGCCGGTCGGCCTCGATATGTTGGTCGGCCAGAATCCGATCGGCATTCTCGGCATAGTGACGACAGACCCAGGCACACTTGTCGCTCTCGGCCAATCCCTGGGCAAGGGGCTTTCCCATCTCCTCGGCCATCAGTTGGGCCAACTCGCGACGTGACGCTTCCAACAGGTCGGCCAGCCGCATCATCGGAACCGCTCGATCCGAGATCGGGACATCCGCCCAGTCACGTTGCAGCGAGGCAGCCGACTCGACACCGCGCTGCACGTCTTGGGTTGAGGTCTCTTCGTATTCGGCGAGAAGACGACCATCGGTGGGACTGATAGAGGAGATCATTGGCGCATTATGCTCGGGCGGACTGCGGGGAAGCCTCGGTCAGCAGTGGGTCAGGTCGCCAGACCCATCACTTTCTACTCGTCGATGGGGCGAGAAGCGTCCGGCCGGTCTATCAGAATAGGAATCCAGGAATCGCCCTCCATCGAGTCCTGCTTCGACGCCGCAATCCAGGCATGTTTGTTGCAGGCGACGCCGTAGGGAGTCATGAAAACCGCCGGCAACTCACAAGCCGTGCAGCGGTGTCGCTTCGTCTCGGGGGTGTCCGTCAGGTCGACGAAGGTCTCGGTTCGATCCTCCTCACGAGGTGGCGTTTCAGCCATCGGATCGTTAGGCCAAAAGGCGCCCTCATCCCGATAACGAAGACTCACATGAGCACATGCATCGCAAACGAGTCGCTCGAGACCCGCGGTCACCGTGCTGGTCGTCAGCGGATGATCGCATATCTTCGACGACAAGTTCATGGGGTCCATCTCATTTGGTTGTGCCAAGCCCGAGCCTCCCAAATCTCGCTGTGATCAGGCTATTGGGCCTTTCCTCCAGCGATAGGGACCGTATCGAAGACAGCCATGATGACTAGTCATCGTCGCCGGGAGTCGCGACAGGTTCAGACTCGAATCTCCCAGCTACATTGCCGCTCTACCATGGGATGGTCTCTGTCCTCATATCTAGACATAGGCGCCAAGTCGGAAGACAGTGAAGAGCTGCGTCTCCGCAAGCGGATGCTGGTCACCGTGGCAAGCCTCGGCGTCGTCATCGGCGTCTCCTGGGGTCTGGCCTACTATCTGCTCGACGAGGCCCTGGCCGGTCTGATTCCGGGCACGTATGGCGTGCTGAGCGCACTCAGCATCTGGGAGTTTGCCCGCACAAAGCGTTATCGGCTTCTGCAGAGGACCCAGCTCGCACTGCTCTTGCTGCTTCCCTTCTTCCTCCAACTGGCGCTCGGCGGTTTCGTTGGGGCGTCGGCCGTGATCGTTTTTGCCCTTTTTGCGCCTCTCGGTGCCCTGGTTCTCCAGGGCAGACGGGCGGCAACCCGATGGATGATCGCCTACGGCGTGCTGTTGGTTGTGAGTCTGATCCTGGAGCCTTCCATGACCATCGACAACAGCCTCAGCCACACGGCTGTCGGCCTTTTCTTCTTGTTCAACATCCTTGGTATCACGACGTTCACCTACATCGTTCTCAACTATTTCGTTGGTCAACGAGATCGAATCCAGGGGGAGTTGGAACACGAGCAAGAGAAGTCAGAAGCTCTTCTTCTCAACATCCTGCCGGAGGAGGTCGCTTCCGACCTCAAAGAGGATGGAAAAACGGAGGCCAGGTACTTCGATGGCGCTTCGGTCCTGTTTGCCGACATGGTCGGCTTCACACGGGTGGCCGAAAATACAACACCGGACGAACTCGTGGCGATGCTCAACGAGGTCTTCAGCGAGTTCGATTCGATCGTAGCCCGTCACGGCGTCGAAAAGATCCGAACCATCGGTGACGCCTACATGGCGGCGACCGGGGTTCCGGTTGAGCGGCCCGATCATGCCGATGTCATCGCCAGGGCTGCCTTGGACATGAAAGGATTCGTCGATCGCTACGACGGTGTCGATTTCCGCATCGGGATCAGCTCGGGCCCTCTTGTGGCCGGTGTGGTCGGAACCTCGAAGTTTCAGTTCGACATTTGGGGTGACACCGTGAACATGGCAAGTCGGATGGAATCCTCCAGCGAGCCGGGTCGAATCCAGATCTCTGGCACCACTCACCAGCTGCTGGGCGAAGGATTCGAATGCCAGGCCCGTGGCATGGTCGAGGTGAAAGGCAAAGGACCGACAAACACCTGGTATCTGATCGGCGAGAACCCCGCCAACAAGTGACCTACACCTTTGAGGCGCAGGTAACGCAGCAGGAAGCTGCGGGTAAGACTTCGAGACGCGCCTCTCCGATCGGATCACCACAGGAATCACAGACGCCGTATGTGTCATCGTCGATCTTGACCAGAGCACGCTCGATGTCCGCGATGGAAGCAGCAATCGACCGCGCAGTGGCTGTGGTGGCGAACCGCTCCACTGCCTCGGTGGTGCCTTCGCCGACTCTCTTGCCGAACGCGATACTGGAACCCCCGGCCGGTGGCTCGGTCAGACGCTCGAGTTCAGCCGTCAACTCCACGCGACGAGCTCTCAGGGATGCAGCAGTTTCCTCCAACGCAAGCCTTATCGCCACCAGGCGACGGTCTCCGCTACTGCCTGATCCAATGGCGTCGCCTGCATCCCGAATACCTCCGTGAACTTCTCGCCATCGGTGACGAAGTCATTCTTGAACTCGTAGAGCATTTCGTTCAGCTCCCGGACAGTCGGATTGAAGAGACCCATCATCCGGAGTACGAGCTCAGGTGCGGCCGAGATCTTGATGTTCTGCCCTAGCTCATCGCCAATCATTCCGATGATTTCGGTGGTGGTCCGCGCCGGTGCATTGGGGACATGCCACACCTCGCCGAGTGCACGGTCGTCCGTGCCGAGTGTGGCCAACACCCTGCTCAGATCCTTCAAGTATGTGTAGCTGTGCTTGGTCTCCGGATCCCCGATGACCTGGGCCGACTTGTCCTCGAGGGCTCTTCCGATCACCCGCTCTCCCAAGGGTGATTGCCATGTCGCCCGTGGTCCGAAATAGCTCGAGGCCCGGGCCGTCGCCAACTCCAGGTCACCCTTATCACTGAGCTCGGCAAGCTCCCGGGCCATCTCCAACCTCACCGTCCCCTTGCGGGTGTGCGGCTTCATCGGGGTGCTCTCGCTGATGGGATGCCCGCCGGTGTCTCCGTACATATACAGATTCTCGAACGAGACAAACCGGGCATCGGCGGCCTGAGCAGCCGCCATCACACTTCTTTGCAGGGGAGGGAACTCCTCCGGCCAGCGGTGGTAGGGAGGGTTGAGCACCTGATACACGACTCCTGCCCCGCTCGCTGCGCCGAGGGCGAAATCCGGGTCGGCGGCGTCGCCGGCCATCTGCTCCACTCGGGCGGGGACGGTCGCTGTCCCGGAACGGTTCACCACTCTGACCTGGTGCCCTCTCTCGGCCAGCTCGTCGACAAGCGCCAGACCAACCGGGCCGGTTCCAAAGATGACATGGGTTTGCTCCATACGCCCACTCATGCTGCCACAGACTCCATACCGGCGTCATGTCGTCGAGATGGCCCTCTATCCCGGTCCGCCCCCGTCCTTCGGCTCATCATCGGCCGAAAACTCGTCATTCCGATGACGATGGCTGACGAGCGTAGGGTCCAAACCATGTCCGGAAACGAGAGCACCGAGACCGGATCGGACGGGCTCGTCACTGCACTGAGCCGCAGGCAGCTCTTCTGCGTCCTGACGTTTGTCGGCTTTGTGGTTGTTCTGACGTGGGCCAGACGTCGGGCTGGACCGCTCTAGACCGACTGACGATCCCGATGCTCAACGGTCCCGTCGGCGTGAAGGGCGAATCGGCCATCGGTCCGGGCGTGCACCGGATCCGACCTATCCCAAGGCCAGCCACCGAATTGGGTTCGTTGATAGTCCTGAACGGCGGTCTGCAATTCCTCGGGTGAGTTCATTACAAACGGCCCCAGCTGGTACACCGGGGCCCCGATCGGTTTGCCCTGGAGCAAGAGGAACTCTGCGGGCTCACCACGGTTTTGGAGAGTGACGCTCTGTGTGGGATCAAGCCTGACCCCTACCTTGGCTTCGACCGAGCTGTCATCGACCGCCACGTCGTCCCCGAGAAAACAATGGAGCATCCGGTTGACTCCTTCAGACGTCGGTGGCAGCACCCACGAAGCGCCGGGGGCGAGACGGATCAGCCAAATGGCAAGGTCCGAGTTCGCTTGAGACGCCCACGAATCAGGCGGAGGGGAGGGAGGGGTGTGGTCGC
>JAPUJM010000196.1 GCA_027296205.1 Actinomycetota bacterium | reverse complement strand
GATAGTGATGATCCTGGCGCTTGGCCTGATCATTCAGGGTGGCTACACCCTCGCCCACCTGTCGGGCCGACTCCAGCGATTCGAGCCTTGGTCGGTGCGAGCGCTGCTCGTCGGGGAGACCGTGGCCCTGGTCGCCGGTGGGCTCGCCTTTGTCGCATCGGGTCTCCGCAACGTCGCGCCGCCCAACGGGGACTACGAGTATGGACCATTCGTCGTGGGGGCATTGATCGCCACCCAGGCACTGGCTGCGCTGGTGGTTTACACGAACGTGAGCATCAGACGCTCCCCCACACCCTCGGCTTAGAAGACAGCCCTCGTTACCGTCACCAGATGCGGGCGAGGCACCTTGTCGCCCTTGTCTCTGCAATGGCCCTTCTGGTGGGGTCCTGCACGACCGGCGTTGACACAGCAGAATGGGACCTTGTCGACGTCGAGGGCATCGCGGACGTCACCGACCTATTCAACGAGGGGGTTGGCTCTCCACGGCTGATTCTCCTCCTCTCCCCCGGTTGACCAATTTGTCGACTGGGGGCCAGTTGGGTCCAGGAAAACATCCTCGAGGCAAACCCGGATAGAGACATCGAAGTGACCGCCGTCTGGTTCAACGTCCTCTTTGGTGACAGCCGGGATAAGTGGGATCCCGACCTCATGCCCGACGACCGTGTGACTCACTTCTGGGTCGATGATCAGGATGTGGCCCGTTGGTTCTTCGACCACCGTGAGGAGATCGGCTTTGGCTTCCATGGCGGTGGCATCGTGTGGGACTCGTCCTGCTCTTCGGCCCTGATAGCGAGTGGGAAAACTTCCCCGGCCACCTCGAGGAGTTCGGTTACACGGTCTTCGCAGACCGGGAGAATCTGAGAAGCGGGCTCGAGTTGATCTGGGACCGAGTCGACTGACCGATCCAAAGCGGCAAAGTCGGCCGTCGTCTTCCTGGCTCGCGATCAGCCGATGAAGGCCGAGGCAAAGATCAGCGAGACGATGGTCATCACCTTGATGACGATGTTCATCGCCGGACCTGAGGTGTCCTTGAAAGGGTCGCCGACGGTGTCGCCGATGACCGCGGCGGTGTGAGCGTCGCTCCCCTTGCCACCAAAAGCGCCGGCCTCGATGAACTTCTTGGCGTTGTCCCAGGCTCCGCCGGCATTGGCCATGAAGATGGCGAGGAGGAAACCGGTGACGAGCGCACCACCGAGGAGGCCGCCGAGCGCCTCGACATCGATGAAACCGACGATCAGGGGAAGGGCGATGGCCATTGACCCCGGTAGGACCATTTCCCGGAGAGCGCTCTTGGTGGCGATATCGATAGGAGTCGTGTAGTCCGCCTTGGCCTCGGGGTCGCCTTCCCGCAGACCCGGGATCTCGCGGAACTGACGTCGGACCTCGTCGATCATCAGGGAAGCAGCGCGACCGACGGCGTTCATCGTCAACGCGGCGAACAGGAACGGGAACATCCCCCCTATCAACAGGCCGATGAACGTCGGCGTCTGCGAGATGTCGATGTGTTCGAGGTCGACCGCCTTGGTGAATGCGGCGAAAAGAGCCAGGGATGTGACGGCGGCGGATGCAATGGCGAAGCCTTTCGCCACGGCGGCGGTGGTGTTGCCCAGCGAGTCGAGCGCGTCGGTCGCGTTGCGGACCTCGGGGTCGAGATGAGCCATCTCGGCGATCCCTCCGGCGTTGTCGGCGATCGGGCCGTAGGCGTCTACAGAAATAATGATGCCGAGAGTGGCAAGAACACCGATGGCCGCGATAGCGACGCCGTAGATGCCCCCGCCCTCGCCCATCGCCCAGTCACCGGCATAGAAGGCGACTCCGATACCGGCGGCAACCGCGGTCACCGAGTAGGCGGCCGATCTCATGCCCTCGGCAATCCCGGTGATGATCACCGTCGCCGCGCCGGTCTGGGACTGGCGGGCGATCTCTTTGACATTCTTGTAGTGGTCGGAAGTGAACCACTCTGAGATCTTCCCGACGAACCAGCCGACGACGAGGCCGGCCACGACGGCGAACCAGATGCCCAGCCAGTTGTCGACCTTGTCACCGAAGATCCATGCGGCCAGACCGGCGACACCGAGCGCAGTGGTGATCATGGCGAAGTTGGTGCCCCGATGAAGAGCAGCTGCGAGGTGATCCTCGTCCCTGGCCTTCACCAGGAAGGAACCGATGATCGATGCGAACATGCCGAGTGCGGCTACCGCCAGCGGGAAGATGATCGCCTCGGCCTGGAACTCACGACCGGTGAACACGAGAGCTGTGTAGGCGATGGGGGCGACGATGGCTCCGACATACGACTCGAAGAGGTCGGCGCCCATTCCTGCGACATCACCCACGTTGTCACCGACGTTGTCGGCAATGACCGCCGGGTTGCGGGGGTCATCCTCGGGGATTCCTGCTTCGACCTTCCCGACGAGATCGGCGGCGACGTCGGCGGCCTTGGTGAAAATACCCCCGCCGACACGGGCGAACAGTGCGATCGAGGATCCTCCAAGCCCGATGGCGGTGATGATGTTTACCCAATCGGGGTCATCGAGGATCTGCTGGAAGACCAGGAATCCCAGACCCACACCGAGCAGACCCAAGCCGGCAACGGTGAATCCCATGACGGCTCCCCCGCGGAACGCCACCGGTAGGGCCGCAGTGATCCCCCCCGTCCTGGCGGCTTCGGTGGTGCGGGAGTTGGCAGCGGTGGCGATGCGCATCCCGACGAAGCCGGCGAGCGCGGAGAGGGCGGCGCCGAAGACGTAGGCAACGGCTCCCCACGGTCGGCCCCAGTCGAGAAGCACGGCTATCAGCACCGCCATGATCACGACGAAGACCGAGACCCAGGTGTACTCGCGCTTCAGGAAAGCCATCGCCCCGGTGCGGATGGCGTTGGAGAGCTCGACCATCCGCTCGTTGCCCCGGGGGGTGGCCAGCACCGCACGGGCGTAGTACACCGCCAGCAGGAGGCCGAGGGCACCCGCGACAAGCGCGATGTACAGAATGGTGTCCGTCATGTTGAGAATTCCTCCCGGAAAGACAAGGGGTCAGAAGCGCCGCCGGATTATAGGGAAACACCCCGTCTCACGAGAAGCCCGTTTGGCTGGGTCGGGATGAGATTGGCTGATGGCATGCCCACTGTCACCCGATAGACGTCACCCTCAACAGGGAGTTACCCGATTTTTGTCATGGCCAAACGGTGCCGATTGCTGAGGGAGTCGCCAAGAACCCGGAATCAGAAGTCGAGATTCCGGGTTCCCGTCATGTGGCGATGACAAAGACAGTCGCTCAGATCGTGAAACCGCTGGTGACCGCGCTCATGAACGACGCCGGGCCTATGCCTATCAGGTTTTGGGATGGCTCCACTATGGGCACCCCGGGAGAGAACGTGATCGTGGTCAAATCGCCGGAGGCCCTCCGTCACATCCTGTGGGCGCCGGGTGAGCTTGGCCTTGGCAGAGCGTATGTGGCCGGGGAGATTGATCTCGAGGGTTCCATCATCGAGACCCTCAAGGCGGCTCAAGACATGGCGGGGGAATCTCCCGACGTGGTCCGCCAGAAACTTCGTGCTCGTGACCTTCCAACATTGATCTGGACAGCCCGCAAACTTGGGGTTCTCGGCCTTCCCCCGGCACCTCCACCCGAGGAGGCCCGCGTCCGCGGTGGGGTCCACTCCAGGGACCGTGATGCAGCGGCGATCGCACATCATTACGACGTCAGCAACGATTTCTACCGGCTGTTCCTCGGAGAGACGATGACCTACTCGTGCGCTTACTTCGAATCCAGCGACACGGGTCTCGACGAAGCCCAGATCGTCAAGCACGACCTGGTCTGCCGCAAGCTGGGACTCGTGCCCGGGATGCGGTTGCTCGACGTTGGCTGTGGATGGGGAAGCATGGCAATCCATGCTGCTTCTCAATACGGCGTCGATGTAGTGGGAGTGACCCTGTCTCGAGAGCAGGTCGAACTGGCTCGGCAACGTGTTGTTGAAGCCGGTCTTGCCGATCGGATCGAGATCCGATATCAGGATTATCGCGATGTCGACGACGGTCCGTATGACGCAGTGTCCAGCATCGGCATGTTCGAGCATGTGGGGTCGTCGATGCTCGAGGATTACTTCACCAGTATCAGAGAAATGCTGATCCCCGGTGGACGCTTTCTCAACCATGCCATCTCTCGACCTTCCGGCTCCGGTCCACTGCCGAAACGATCCTTCATAGCCCGATACGTGTTCCCCGATGGCGAGCTTCATGAAGTCGGTCGGGTCATCACTTCCATGCAGGAACTCGGCCTAGAGGTCAGAGACGTGGAGTCGCTCAGAGAGCACTACGCCAAGACGCTCTCCCATTGGGTGGCGAAGCTCGAAGGTTCCTGGTCTGAAGCGGTCGCGTTGTCGGGACCCAACCGGGCCCGCATCTGGCGCCTCTACATGGCCGCATCGGTTATCAACTTCGAAGCCAACAGAGCCTCGATACATCAGGTTCTTGCCGTCAACACCCCCGATAGTGGCAAGAGTGAAATGCCCGCCACGCGAACCGGCTTGTTGAGAAGCCATGATTTCGAGAGCACCCCCGGGACCGGTCGTCGGGTTTGAGGAGTTTCCCGCAGACCTGAGCGACTGGCGACGGTTCACTCTCCCGGGTCGTGATTGACGGCTTGGCGGTCGAGGAATACCCGGACGCTTGGCCGCGTTCAACGGCGTGTGGATATAGCAGTCAAGAACGCTCTCGACCGGGGCGGGGTCATAGATATCACCACGCTCGGAGCGAGGAGCGGAACACAACGCAGGATCGAGATCAACTTCCATCATTTGGACGGGAGCTACTACATCACGGGTATGCCTGGCCGCAAACGTGACTGGCTGGCGAACATGAAAGCCAATCCCAAGTTCACCATCCATCTCAAACACGGGCTGACCGCAGATGTTGCGGCCGAGGCGGAAGAAGTCACCAACGAAGACCAGCGAGCGAAGGTGTTGTACCGGATTCTGACCGAGAGTTGGGACAACGAGCCGGCCAAGGCCGAACACATCCTTCCCCGGTGGGTCAACGGAGCGCCTCTGGTGGAATTCACCATCGTCTGAGCCGTCAGCCAATTGCTTGGCCGAGTAGAAATACCGGGCCAGAGGAGCGTGCTCGTTGGCAGACATCGAACCGGTGGAGTCGGAAGACAAGAAGGCGTCCGTCTGGACGGTGGTCGCTGTTGTGGTCGGCGCTGTTGCCCTGTTGGGGGTGCCCGCCTGTCTTTCGACTCAAAGTGTGGTCGGTTCAGAGACAACCACGACGGTAGCCGGGGCCGCCACCACCTCCACCACCCTGCCGGTGACCAACCCGACCGAGCAGCCGTCGACGACTGTTCGGGGGCCGGAGGAGAACCCGTTTATCGGATGGTGGAAGGCGACCGACGTCGATGGAAGTCTCCTGGATCTTCGGGTCGATGCCGAAGGCATGTTCTTCTTTTGGGACTCTGCTTCCGGCGGGTGTCGAAACAGCGGTCTCGAGCATTCGCCGGAGACTTGGGGCGGAACAGCCACCTTCGAAATGACCGACAGACCGTCGTTCGTCGACGACATGGTCGGTGAAGGCGCTCTCCTCGTGCCGACGCTCACGGTTTCGGGGACCGTGACCTGCTACCCGTACGGGGCGGATAAATCCGACGTGGGGGATCGAAGTCTTGACTTCTACTACGACCCTGACACGGACATGCTCGAGCCTGGTTCCGGTGCTGTTCGGTATGGGAGATCACCCGCAGTGCCGGGAGTGCGTGCGGACGCCGCCAACCCCTTTGTTGGATCGTGGGAGGCCACAGATGCCGACGGGACCCACATAGTGATGACGATCCTCGCCGACGGGTCCTGGGAGTCAACGGACGCCCGATCGGCCGGATGTGAGAGAAAAGGCTTCACCTATGCCACCTGGTCCGGAGAGGGATCCGGCACGTTCAACCTTTCGAGCACGCCCGTCTTCGAACTCGAACTGACCACTTATTGCGATCCCCCCGAACTGGAGAAAGTGGTGCATTCACCCGAAGTCAACTGGTCTTTTGAGTTTCAGCAGTCCAGCGACACGGTGGTGCTGCTCGCCGATGGCACCACCTACATCCGACTTCCGTGAACTAGCTGCAATCGACCCGCCACCCTTCGCCGCCGATAACGATGGACAACCCGTTGGCGGAGCGACTCGGGACACTAGGGATGGGTCGCGCCGCCCGGGTCGGCTATTTGTTCCGCCCGTGCGCCTCTCCAGATTTTCCTGGCGAGTCGGGCCTGCCACCCCCTCGGTTGGCACCGGCTTCCGAGCTATTCCCATGGCCATTCCCGTTGCCGTTGCCGTTGTTGCTCTTGCCGTGCTCACAATCGGCGGCGAAAGTGCTGAAGTTGATCACTCCCGTATCTCCGTCCACGACCGGCGTGAAGTCGGAGCTGTCATCGCTCACCTTGACCTGCTGCCCGTCCTTGCCGAGGT
>JAPUJM010000195.1 GCA_027296205.1 Actinomycetota bacterium | reverse complement strand
TCAAGGGTCTGGAATCAGGCGTGCACGGGCTGATCGCGGTGAACCGGCGGGCCGGCGGCCATGCCGGACCCAAGTCGGCGGAACTGTTGATGGAGGACCTGGGCGACCTGGGCGTGCCGTTGATCTGCGCAGGGGGCATCGGAACCCCGGAGGATTTCGTGCGCGCCCTGAAACTCGGCTACCAGGGGGTGCAGATGGGTACCCACTTCATCGCCACCCCCGAATGCCGGGCGAGCGAGGCGTACAAGGCTGCAATCGTGCGTTCGGGGGAAGACGACATCGTGCTGAGCGAGCGGATCACGGGTAATCCCTTGGCGGTGATCCGCACTCCCTACATCGAGCGAATGGGGCTCGAGGCCGGCCCCCTGGCCCGGTGGATGCTCCGGGGCCGCAGAACCAAACGCCTCATGCGAATCATCTACGCCCTCAAGTCGGGCTGGCAGATCAAACGAGCCTCCCTCGACGAGAGCGGCAGGTGGGATTTCTGGCAGGCCGGGCAGAGCGTTGCCGGTATCCACGCTGTGGAGCCGGCCACGGACATCGTGCGGAGGTTTGCGGCGGCGGTGCAAAGAGCTAGTAGGTGACCCCGTGGATGTAGTCCCTTAGCATGCGATTTTCGAACTCCGTCTCCTCGACATGGGCGTTCACCACGTCGCCAATCGAGACGATGCCCACCAGTTGCTCCCCTTCGATAATGGGCAAGTGCCGAATCCTGTTCTTGGTCATGATGCCCATGACGTAACCAAGCTCATCGTCGCGCACACCGATGATGAGGTGCTTTGTCATGGCGTCCTCGATCGAGGCCGCCCAAAGATCCCCTCCCGATTCCGGAGATCCAGCACGGCGAGCACACCTCTCGCCGCATTCTCTCAGGACATCTCTCTCCGTGATGATCCCACTGATCTCCCCGCCTGCCCCGGTGACGACTAGAGCGCCAATCCCGTGCTGATTCAGCTTGCAGATCGCGTCATAGACCGTCTTGTGCGCCTCGATCGTTACGACGTCGCTTCCCTTGTGCCGTAGAATGTCTGCGACTCGCATCTGGGGCTTCCTTTCCGTAGGTCCTGCCGGTGATGCACTCAGTGCCTCGCCCAGGGCCGGCAGTTTGCGCCAGGCCGAGGCAGGTCCCCTTTCAATAATTACGCTCGGGTAGCCGCTGCGCTAGTATGGCTGCCAGCCGACGGCCGGGTTGGGAGGGCGGTGTCGACTCAACATGCCTCGAGCGCCGCGCGTTAGTGGGGTTGACGAGTCTCGTTTTCCAAGCGTTCATGAGTTCCCGAAGTGTTCCCACAACGGCTGTTAACGACACCCAGGAGGAGATCCCATGGCACCACGTTTACCCTGTCTGAATCCGCCTTCCAGAACGGTGCTCGGGTGCGGTTTGTGGCTGTTCTTGGCGACGGTCGTCGGCTTCGACGCGGCACCGGCGGCGGCTCAGAACGGCATGCAGGAAGAAAGCGGGGTCTCCAACGCCAACTACCGGCTCGCCGGCCGCTTCGCACCGTACAAGATACGGCGGCTCATCCACTCCACCTCGGTGTCGCCGCGGTGGATCGAGGACAGCGAGAGGTACTGGTACGAGTGGGAGACCTCCGACGGCAAGGTCTTCACCATCGTCGACCCGGCGGCGGGCACGAAGCGACCGATCTTCGACAACGACCGGATCGCCGCCGAGTTGACCCGCATCACCCTGGACCCCTGGGACGCCCAGCACCTGCCCATCCGGCAGATCCGTTTCATCGACGACAACACCCTCCAGTTCGAGGTGGAGTCCTCCCAGGATGAGGAAAAGGAAGAAGTCGAGGAGGAGGAGCAGGAGGAGGAGGAGGAGCAGGAGGAGGACCAGGAGCGGCGCCGAGACGGGCAGCGTGCCAAGAAGAAGGTCTTCCACTTCGAGTACGACGTGGGCACACAGACCCTCCGTGAGCTGGACGACTACGAGGCGCCGGACAGTCACCCTGGGTGGGCCACTGTGTCGCCCGACACCCTCTGGGTGGTTTTCAGCCGTGAGTTCAACCTCTGGGCAATGAGCTACGAGGAGTACGGCAAGATTCTTGATGCCCGGCGAGGCAAGTCCGGCGATGACGCTGAGAAGGCCGAGGAAGGGGTCGATGTAGAAGAAATCCAACTCACCACCGACGGCGAGGAGCACTACAGCTACGGATCTGCCGGACGCGGCGACGACGACGACGAGACCCGGAAGGAACACAAGAAGCGGCAGCGATCCGGAGTCACCTGGTCGCACGACTCCCGATATTTTGCCCTCACCCGCCGGGACCGGCGCAAGGTGGGGGACCTGTGGGTCGTGCACGCCGTGGGCAACAAGAGGCCCAAACTCGAGACCTACAGGTACGACCTGCCGGGTGAGAAGGACGTCACTCAGACCGAACTCCTTGTGTTCGACTGGGAGAGCCGGGAAATGACCGGCATCGACGACCAGCCATGGAAGGATCAGCGCATGGGGATCTACAGCGACCCCAGCGGCGGCTTTGGAGGCAGGAGGTTCTTCGGTGGCGGAGGTGGCGGAGGCTCGGACGAGCCCCGCATCACCAAGTGGCTCTCCCCCAGCTCGAACGAGCTGTACTTCTGGCGGCGGAGCCGCGATCAGCACCGTGTGGACATCGTCGTCGCGAACCCCGCCACAGGAGAGGTGCGCGTCGTCATCGAGGAGCGGCTCAATACCTACGTGGAACACCAAGCACCGCGGCGCCTGGACAACGGCGACCTGCTCTGGTGGTCGGAGCGGGACGGGTGGGCCCACCTCTACCGATACGGCCCCGACGGTTCCATGAAGGTGCGACTGACGGTAGGGCCGTGGCACGTTGATGCCATGATGGGTGTGGATGAAGACCGGGGCCACGTGTTCTTCAGGGCCAACGGCCGGGAAGAGGGAGAAGATCCCTATTACCAGCACCTGTACCGGGTGAACCTGAACGGTACCGGCCTCACGCTTCTGAACCCGGGCGACTTCGATCACCGGGCGGTCATGGACGAGTCAAGCCGGTACTTCGTGGACAACTACTCCAAGGTCAACACCGTCCCGGCATCCGCCGTCTTCGACGCCAGCGGCCGGAAGATCATGGATCTCGAGGTCGCCGATTTTTCCAAGCTCACCGCGGCCGGTTACCGGTTCCCGGAGCCGTACAGAGTGAAGTCGGCGGACGGCGTCACCGACATCTATGGGGTGATGTACAAGCCGTACAATTTCGATCCCAGCAAGAGCTATCCGATCGTGGCGTACGTCTATCCGGGTCCCCAGACAGAGTCGGTGTCGAAGTTCTTCTCGACGAACGCGAGTGAGCAGGCGCTGGCCCAGTTCGGCATGATCGTCATTACCGTGGGTAACCGGGGCGGTCACCCCGACCGGTCCAAGTGGTACCACAACTACGGGTACGGGAACCTGCGGGATTACGGTCTGGCCGACAAGAAGGCGGCAATCGAGCAGCTCGCCGACCGGCATGACTTTATCGACATCGACCGTGTGGGCATCTACGGCCACTCGGGTGGCGGGTTCATGTCGACCGCGGCGATGCTCG
>JAPUJM010000194.1 GCA_027296205.1 Actinomycetota bacterium | reverse complement strand
TCATCGATGCCGGCATCCGCCTGCTCGAGTGGTTGGTAGCTGTCGAAACGCATGACGGCCACTTCAGCTTCACGCCGGTGGGTGGATGGGCGCCGGGTGAGCCCCGGCCGGGCTTCGACCAGCAGCCGGTGGAGGCCGCTGCCATGGCCGACGCGTGCAGCCGGGCCTGGTCACTGACTGGCGACAGTCGGTGGCAGGACCGAGTCGAGCTGGTAGCTCGCTGGTTTGTCGGTGCCAACGACGCGGGGATGGCCCTCTACGACCCGCAAACCGGGGGGTGCGGGGATGGCCTGGGTCCCGATCACATCAACCTGAACCAGGGAGCCGAGTCGACGCTTGCCGCCCTCGCCGCGCTTCAACAAGCAGAGATGGTTGGCCGGACTGAAGTGGGCCGGGGAACAAGATCCGTGACCTGAGCGTCCCAGTCGCCTACGCTTTGATTTCTCTTTTCGGTGCACAACAAACGACGCGGACGGCCAGGCGACCACGACATGAACCCAGTCCCCTTCACCCGGAGTCCGGTGCGCTTCGCCCCCGATCCGGATCGCGTGATCACCAGGCCATTCCTACCGGGGGAGGAGATCTTCCCGGACGGGCGGTCGCGAGTCGAGCTCATCATCAAACGGATCCTGGACATGCCAGAGAGCGAGGTAGCGTCCACGCTGGCGGCCACCCAGGACCAGTTCACACACCGGCACACAGGTTTCGGCAGCATTCTCGAGCGCAACTTCGCGGTGGTGGCCCACCACATTGACAACCCGACCGATCTTTCCCAGGAACGCCGGCTCCTCATCGGCGCCTACTTCACTCAGGAGTACTCCATCGAGGCGGCTGCCCTCAGCAATCCGTCGATGGTCCCAGCTCCCGATCAATCCGGGCTGAATCCAGGGGAACAACGATTCATCATGAGCCTGCGGGCAATCGGCGAGGGACACCTCTCGTCCATCGAGTTCCGCTCTGGCGTGATTGCCGCCCGCGGCCAGATCATGATGGACGAGCCGAGCCGATATGCGATGACCGGCAACCGCACGACCCCCCTCTACGACAAACACGCCTTTTCCACCAAGCTGGAGGAGCTGGGACGGTTCGACGACATCACCCGCAGGTGTCTCGAACCACTGCCTTCTGATTTCACCTTCGAGCAGCTCGAAACGGCAATCGTGGATCTCGACCAGGAGGGCATGGATCCCGCCATTGCCCACCAGACAATCACGACCATCCACTGGCTCGCCTCTTCCAATTACGCAAGCACCTTTCCCGCGGACTCCGATATCTCGGAGCGAGTGATCTTCCCGGCAGGACCCACCGAGAGCCACGGCATGGAGGACGCCCGCTTCGTGCGTTTCACCCATGACGATGGAACGGTGGTCTATTTCGCCACCTACACCGCGTTCGGCGAGACCCAGATCCTTCCCCAGCTCGTAGAAACCCCGGACTTCGTTTCCTTCCGAATCGCCACCCTCAACGGAAGCGCCGCCCAGAACAAGGGCATTGCCCTCTTTCCGCGCAAGATCGACGGCCGCTACGCCGCCCTTTCCCGCCACGACAAAGAGAACAACCACCTCATGCTCTCAGACGACGTGCGGTTCTGGGATGAAACCGACAAGATCCAGATCCCCGACCGGCCCTGGGAGCTCGTCCAGATCGGCAATTGTGGGTCACCCCTCGAAACCGAGGCCGGTTGGCTGGTGATCACCCATGGGGTTGGGCCGATGCGACGGTACACCTTGGGAGCGATCCTGCTCGACGAGCAGGATCCGTGTCGAGTCATCGGTCATCTACCGGAACCGTTCCTGGCGCCGAATGCGGACGAACGCGACGGGTACGTTCCCAACGTCGTGTACTCATGTGGCAGCATGATCCACGGCAACCTCCTTGTCGTTCCCTACGGCTTTTCGGACAGCGGAGCGGGCATTGCCACGGCCTCCCTCGACGACCTCCTTACCCGCCTCACCGAGAAGTAACTCCTTCGCTCTCCAGGTAGCGACCGTAGAGGCGCGACAGGTTGTTCGCCGAGTCGTCCCAGAACTCGCCAGGCTCGATGTCGATCCACTCGTGGTCGTCGGGGCCGCCACTCCGGTCGGTGCCGGAGAACTCCTTCACGACCGTTACAGACGGCTTGGGTGACCCGTCGGCTCGCCACAGTCCGAACGAACGCTCGTGGGTCGCGGCGTCGAGGGGTGGATTGGTCCAGATGGCCGGTGCGTAGTCCGTATAGCACCACAGCATGGCACCGGTGCATCCGGCTCTGCGGAGGACAACCAGCGCCCGTTCCGTGTAGGAGGCCGCCGCCTGCTCCTCGACGAGCACGGCAGCGCTGTCACGGCGGGCTCGCTCCCCTTCCGGATCGGCCCGGCGGTAGGTTGGCAGGCCGAACTCTGAGAAGAGAACGTCAAGGCCCCCTCCCAGCCAGCGGGTGAGAAGGGCTAGGAAGGGCAGCAGGTGCTCATCGGTAGCACCCTTCGCCCAGCGAGCGTAGATGGGATAGCCGTGCATGGTGAGGAAATCACATACCTCGGCGGCTTCCCCGGGGCCGAGGATGCGGTCCTCTTCCAGGTCCTCCATATGCAGGCCGATGGTGACGAGTACCGCCGAGTCGGCGGCGCGGATCGCCGCGGTGATTCGCTCTAGCCAGTCCTGGGTTGACGACCGGCTCGGCGGTATGACGCAGTTCGAATTCTCGTTGCCGAGGTCCCACGCCCACACGGCATCGTGGCCGGCCAATGCGGTGGCCGCCTCTCCCGCCATTAGCGCCTGTGCCCGGCCGACCTCTGGGTCCCCGTACCAGTTTCGCAAACCGAGTGTGGTGAGCCTTCCACCGGACACGACCCGGAAACGGTCGTCGCCATCCGACCCGCCGAGTGCCCACGGCGGGATCCAGTTCACTCCGCTCATGTGGCCCGTAAAGAGGGTGGGCATGACGGCCAGTCCCGCCCTCCTGGCCAGATCCGCCACGGTGACCAGCCGATCGAGCATCCCGGCATTTACCCTCTCCGGAGCCGGCTGGAAATCCTCCCAGGTCAGGAACACCCTGACCGAGTCGAAGCCAGCGGCAGCGATCCGGGCGAAGTCGGTGTCAACCTCGGCGCCGTCGAAGTCTGACCACCAGCCCATCGCGGTGCGAGCAGGCCAGTAGTTGACACCGAGTCGAAATGCCTCGCTCCGATCCGACGATTCGGGGTCAGCGGACATTGCTTCCTTTGGCTCGTTCCGTCTGATGCTGCTCCACAACGTGGTGATAGACGGCGAGGTACTCGTCCACCATCCGTTTGGCGTCGAAGCGATGCTCGACCGAGGTGCGTACCGCCAGCCGATCGATGCTTTCCGAGGCGTGAACCGCGGCAACGGCTTCATCGAAGGAGCCCACCAGGAACCCGTTCTCATCGTGGCGAACGAGCTCGGGCATCGACCCTCGGCGGTGGGCGATCACAGGCGTCCCGCAGGCCATTGCTTCGATAACACTGAGACCGAACGGCTCGTCGAAGTTGATGAGGTGCAGGAGTGCCCGGGCACCGCCGAGTAGATTCGCGCGTATTTCGGGACCCACTGGGCCGATGTACCGGACTTGGTCTCCGTCCACTCGGGGTTTCACGAACCGATCGAAATAATCATCGTCCTGGATGATCCCGGCGATGGTCAGCGGGATGCCGGCGCGTTCGGCCACCTCGATGGCCTCAACGGTTCCCTTGTCGGGGTGGATCCTCCCGAAGAACAGCAAGTAGTCGCCAGGCTTCGGTCGCACCGCAAACGCCTGCATATCGATGCCGTGGTGAATCGTGGCCACGTAGTCGAGCTTCTCGTGCCGGTCCGCGTCGCTGATCGCCACGTAGTAGCCGCGGTCGTTGTACTTCTCGTAGACAGGCACGATCTGCTCAGACGAGAATCCGTGAATGGTGGTGACGACCGGGGTGCCGACC
>JAPUJM010000193.1 GCA_027296205.1 Actinomycetota bacterium | reverse complement strand
CGCCGGCAGCAGACGAGGCGAGATCTGTCGCTGGTTCGAGGCGTCCGCGCGCCGGTTCGGCAGTCTCGACATGCTGCTACGGCGGTATCGGACGTCAGAGCTGATGCCCGACTAGCATCCCTCGACTGTCTCCTAGAAAGAAGATGGGTCGTCACGAAGTTCGAGAATATTCGACCCCGACCGCCAAAATCCGGCAGCATGCGAGGACCACTCCTCGACGAGGGTGATTGATGGCGCTGGATACCGACGATAGAGACGGCATGGACGACTCTGATCGGCTGGCAAAGGAGAAACGTCTCTCCGCATACCGGACCCGTTGGTTCGTAACCACCGCCGAAAGTCCTCGGATCCGCAGACCCGCCGACGTCATCACCGTTATTGCCGGTGCGCTGCTGATTCTCCTGGGGGTTCTCGGCGCCAACCAGGTAAGCGGACTGGAAGACTCGGTCACGAGGCTGCTGTTCTCACTCCCGAACTGGGGCCATTCCCTTTTCAGGCTCGCCTACGCCATCGGCGCGCTGTACGCGATCTTCCTGCTTGGTATTGCTGTCTTCAACCGGACGGCCCGCCGGGCGGTACTCCGGGATCTGTTGGCCGCCCTGGTGCTAGCGGGCCTATTTGCGGTGTTGTTGGTGCGATGGGTGGAAGCCGAGTGGCCCGCCCTCTTCCCGGAATTCAGCTCTGCGGAGCCATCCACTCAGTTTCCGGTGTTTCGGGTGGTGATGGTGACCGCGATTCTGGCCGTCGCGGCACCTCACCTGATCAGGCCGCTACGGCGTCTGGGATGGGGGGTAATAGCTCTCATCACGATCTCCGGCATCGGCTTGGGCTACGGCTACACCAGCGACGCGATGGGTGGGATCGGTCTGGGCCTCGCCGCCGCCGGCTCGGTGTTGCTGCTCCTCGGTTCACCCCGCGGGTATCCCGACACGGAGGAGGTCGCCGCAGCGCTGGCCGATCTAGGCGTAACCGCCCGCGGACTGCGAATCGCACGCGACCAATATTGGGGTGCCCGGTTCCTCCTGGCCGATGGCCCGAACGGTCAGCTTCTAGCCATCAAGGCCTACGGTCGTGACGCCACCGACTCTCAGTTCTTCGCCAAGCTGTGGAGGTCGATCTGGTTCCGGGACACCGGACCGGCTCTCTCCTACTCCCGGCTGCATGGGGTCGAGCACGAGGCGTTGATCACCCTCCTCGCCGCCCGGCAGAGAGTGTCCACCGTCCAGATCGTGGCTGCCGGAGAGCCCGGTGAGGAGGTGGCGCTTTTGGTCGTCGAACAGACGGGCCGGCCGGTCACCGACCTGGGACCCGATCACGTCTCCGACGCCGCTTTGGCTTCGGTGTGGGCCGACGTAGCCCGGCTTCACGACGCGTCCATCGCCCACGGCCGGCTGTCGGCCTCCAACGTCTATCTAAATGCCGACGAGCACGTGCTGACCGACTTCTCGTCGGGCTCGTTTGCGGCTCCGGACATCCGGATCCAGTCCGACGTTTCGGAGTTGCTTTTCACACTTGCCACGGTGGTGGGGGTGGAGAGAGCCACCAAGTCGGCCCTAGAGGGTTTAGGCCACCAAAAGCTGATGGAGGCGCTGCCCTACCTCCAGCTACCGAGTGTGAGCGCCCGCTCGAGAAACGAGGCAGATGACCCCAAGCAGCTCATTGCCGACCTGCAACAAGAGGCGAGCCGACTAACCGACACCGAACCGCCCGAGCCAGCTCAGGTACGACGTGTCTCGACTCGCCAGATCGTGATGACCGCCTTGATGCTGGTGGCCGCCTACGCCCTCATCTCGATGCTGGTCGACCTCGACTGGGTGGCAGTGTGGAATCAGCTTCAAGATGCCAACTGGGGATGGGTAGTCGTGGCCTTCATCGTTGGCCAAGCCGTCTTCATATTCGAAGCCACGGCCATGATGGCTGCCGTCGGGGATCCTTTGCCCTTCCGACCGGTCCTCGTCTTGCAGGTGGTGTCCAAGTACATCGGACTGGCCATCCCGGGGGTCGCCGGTCGGGTTACTACCAACACCGCCTTCCTGCGCAAGTTCGGCGTTGCTCCCGCCAAAGCAGTAACCCAGGGTGCGCTCGACAGCCTCTCTGGGTTCCTGGTCGAGGCCACCATCCTGGTGCTCGTACTGGTGTTCGGAGACCTGACTATCGATGTGGACTCAGGGGATCAGGACTGGGGCCTGATCATGGCCATCGTGCTGGTGGTCATCATCAGCGGAGTGCTAGTGGTGCGGAGGGTCCAAAAGGTTCACGACAAGGTTATGCCGGTTCTGAAAGACGTCCGGGGCACATTCAAATCCCTATTCGAATCGCCCCAGCGGACCTTAAACCTGCTCGGCAGCAACATCGCGGCCCGACTCGTCCTGGCCGTCACCCTTGCCCTGATCCTCATCGCACTACACAGCCCGATCGGCGTCGCCACCGCCCTGGTGGTCGTAGTACTGACGAACCTACTGGCAGGCTTAGCCCCGGTACCCGGCGGTATCGGAGTGGCCGAGGCCGTACTGACCGCCGGTCTCGTCGCTGTCGGCGTGGATGACAACACGGCTTTTGCCGCCGCCGTCGTCTATCGAATGATCACCTCCTACATACCGTCTGCGGTGGGCTGGTTCGCAGTGAAGTGGGAGGAAGCGCGGGGCTACCTCTAGCCCAAACATGACTCTTCCCACACGTCGGTCCACCGGGAACCCGTCACCATTCAGAACCACAAACCGACTGGTCGCAGGCCAACAACCTTTCCGCGGAGATGCCGGACAAGCTCAGGGAGATGCAGGAGCTTTTCCTGCTGGAGGCAGCCAAATACCCCAACCTCCCCCTGACCGGGCCTAACGACGTCGATGCCCAACAACACCGACTACTAACAGACCACCACGTCGCGCTACCGGATGATCCGGACCTGATCGACGAACTCGCCAACGTCCGACCACTAGAGACCGCACCGTCGAATTACCGCATCGACCACGACAGCAGCGAACACGACGACCGTGTCATCTCGTTGGCACTAGCCGCTCACCGACTCGTCACCACTTCGGCGAGGCCGAACGTGGACAGCAAGAAGTTGATTGTGGCGATGGCTCAGATTTCGGCTGGTCTGTACAAGCCGAGCGGCGGAGCCTTCGACTACTAGCCGCACATAATGCCTGCCGGCTATGAGCGGTCCAGGTTGGGGCCGCCATCACTGGCGAATGTGCAACCGGTGCCGATGGCGAGCCCACCCTCCACAGCCCATGACCTAGCGATCGGCGCTGGCGAGATCCTCCGCTGGAGACCGCTCCGGACCGGCCAACACCTCGACCAGGCCGACGATGACCAACACGACGGCCGCTGTGATGATCACCAGCAGTCCGCTCGGTGGGGGACCGAAAAGCACGAAGAGGAGCCCGACGCCCACGGTGACCACCTGGATCGTGCGTTTCCATTCGGCGAGAAACGCCGTGAATCCGCTGG
>JAPUJM010000192.1 GCA_027296205.1 Actinomycetota bacterium | reverse complement strand
AGAGCCTCGTGCTGTCGGAAGTTGGAGCAGGTCGTCGAGATTGGTGACACCCAGCGATCCGACACGCTCCAGAAGCCCGTGGAGGACATGCGCCGTTGCCCTGGCGTCATCCAGCGCCCTATGAACCGGTTTCACCGGACTCCGAAAGTGGTCGGCCAGGGTTTGAAGACGAAGGTTGCGAACCTCGGGTCGGATCAGTCGCCGGGCGAGCGCGGCGGTATCCACCGACTTGTTCTCGAGGCGCCCATACCCGAGTCGGGTGGCTGCGGCATTGAGAAACGAAAGGTCGAACCGGACGTTATGCCCCACGACGATCGCAACACCGATGAACTCGAGAAACACCGGCAGCGCAGATTCGATCCGCGGTGCGTCTAATACCATTGCGTGGGTGATACCGGTGAGAAACGTGATCGAAGGAGGGATGGCCTGACCGGGGTCGACCAAAGTCTGGAACGAGCCGACCAGTTCTCCCCCCTTGTACTTGACGGCTCCAATCTCGGTTATCTCACAGTTGGCGGGGGAGACCCCCGTGGTCTCCAGGTCGAGCACGCAGAACGTGACATCGAAGAGCGGGGTGGACAGGTCATCGAAGCTGGGTTGAAAGGCGATCTCCACTGCCCACTTGAGACTAAACCGAACATATGTTCGATGTCAATGATGAGCCGGTGAACGCTGTCTCACCGCTTCGAAAGCCAGCAGAGCAAGACTCACCGATGCGTTCAGCGAGTCGGGTGACCCGGTCATCGGGATCGTGACAAGGCTATCGCTCATCTCTATCGCCGATTCGCTGAGGCCTTGGTCCTCTGTGCCGACCATGATGGCGGAGGCACCGGTCAAATCGGTATTCCAGAGTGACTCATGAGAACCAGGTGCTGCCGCAACCAATCGAATTGAGTGCTCCCTCAGCCACAGCCCAAAGTCGTCGAGACCGCATACGGCGATGGGCACGGTGAAAAGCGCACCCATGGATGCCCGGATCACGTTGGGGCTGAAGACGTCGGTGCCTCCGCCAACAACGACAAAGCCGTTCGCCCCGGAGGCGTCGGCGGTGCGCAGCATGGCGCCGAGGTTGCCGGGCTTCTCGATCGATTCTGCGGCGAGGATGAGAGGAGTGCCACCGGTATCGATCCTGTCGAGTGTCAGCGGGAACTGCTCAAAAACAGCGATCACTCCTTCCGACTTCTTTCGGTATGAGGCGCGACTCAACACAGCCGGCTCGACCAATACCGCATCGAAAAGCGATGCGTCGGGTGTCGAGTCATCGACGTAGACCTCGAGAGGTTCGAGGCCTGTCTCGATGGCACGACCAACCAATCGAGGGCCCTCCACGACGAATACCTCATCGGTGTCACGCTGTTTCCGATCGCGGAGACGGATCAGTCGCTTGATGCGCTCATTGGTCGGCGAGGTGATGTCGTAGGGCATCATGACGAGTATCGCAGTCGACTCTCCCGGAGCCCGTCGATCAAGGTGAGTCTGCCCATCTCGACGACGTGAGGCGCCTGTCCGCCAATCTGTCCAACCCCGCCATTCAACAGACTCCTAGAGTTCGATGATGAAGCTCAGCCGATTGGGCACCTACTCCACTCTCACCGAGGCCACTCTGGTCAAGGCGAAGCTCGAAACGTTTGGAATTGATGCAATCGTCGAGGCGGATGCGGGGTCCTCGTCACTCCCAACCTTCAATCAGATCGAAGGAGTCAAAGTCCTGGTTCGGGATTCCGACCTCAGCACCGCTTACGAGGTCCTCGGGCGGATGCTGGCGTCCGGCGAGGATCAGCCGTCGTCGTCCCAGTGATCGCGGTGAATCACCGATCCCTTGGTCTTTCTGGGTCTGTCGAGGCTCCCTGACCGTCGATCCGGGGCCGGGTGACCGATCGTGACCACGCCGATCGGAGTGTGGTCGTCCGGCAGGCGGATGGTGTTGGCCAGGTCCGGGACCGAGTGAACGCCGAGGAAGCCGGCAGCCAGGCCTTCATCCACAGCAGTCAGCAGCACAGCCATCAGGGCCGCCCCGGCATCTATCCACCAGTAGGGGATGGGCCACTCGATCACCTGGCCGTCCGGTCCGAGTTTGTCGGGCTCGGAGTATCTGTCCCGATAGACCGTTTCGCTGACGGAAATCACGATGTGTGCCGGCGCGCCGGATATCCAGGGGTCGAATCCCGCTTTGACGTAGCCCTCTTCGTCAGCGACTCGGGCAATATGGTGGCGTACCTGGGTGTCGGTCACCACCACGACGCCAATTGCCTGGCTGTTGCCGGCCGAGGGGGCTCTCAGCGCAGAAGAGGCGATACGGTCGAGGGCGTCATCAGCCACCGATTGATCGGTGTAATTCCTGACCATGCGGCGGCGGGCTAGAACCTGTGAGAAATCCATGCTCAATTCTGTCACCTCCCGTTGGCATGATGAGTAATTGGGACATGAGACACGCCGAATGAGACGACCCCGATGAGGTTTGGTTAGGTGGAGTTTGCAGACACTTGGTGGCACACTGGGGTGTGGAGATGAATCTGATATCCCCCCAAGGGGGCAATCCGACGGTCGTTTGGACCCGGGGCAAGGGCTGCGCGGAACTTGCCGACCTCCTCACGGACGGCGAGCCCAACCGGGTTTCCGGAGACCCGGCGGAGGAGTGCATCAGCCATCGTGCAGGTCTTCTGGTTGCCCGGAAACTGTCCGCCAGCTTCGACCTTGTCAGTGTCGCCGTCCCGGTCGATTTCCAGCCGGACAAAGTCGTTCGCGTGGTCGCAACCGTTGCCGGTGGACCACATTCCCTCCTGGCCGCGGAGACAGCCGCTCAATTGGGTTCCGCTCTCGGTGTCCCGTCCGAGATGGTCTCCGCTTCCGGGCCTGACCACGATATAGCCTCCGCCCGAGGGATTCTCGACGAGATCGGGGGTCGGCTTCCCGGGATGGGTGGTCGCGTGATCGAGGTCGATGGCATCTCAGAGTTGGTCGAGACCCTCGATGAGGGAGCCCTTTTGGTCCTTGGGGCCCCCGGAGGCTCCTGGCTGCAACGCTCGATGTTTGGTCCGGGTGCCAGACTTCGTCGGACCGCCCAGGCTGGGGCCGTCATAGTCCGCAGCGCTCCTGAACGGGTGTTTCGATTCATGGGAGAGCCTGTTTACGTGGCACCCCTCCGCCAGGCCGACGACACGCTTCGCTTTCACGCGGAGAACACGCTGGCAGTGGCGGACGAGGGTCGGCTCATCGGCTTGGTGCGTCGACACAGACTCATGGGTGCTGGTGGAGACCCGGTCGAGTCGGTCATGGAGGGGGCGGTCTCGGTGAGAATGGACGAGACCATTTCCGAGGCTTGGGAGCTGGAGCCTACCTTCGGAGACGATCCGATTCCCGTGACCGACTACGACGAGCATCTGGTCGGTGGATTGTCGTTGCCAGTCGGCTGACATAGGCAAGAATCTAGGGCGATGTCCGCTCGATCATTTCTTCGCGGCGCCCTCTGGGGCCTTGTCGCCCTCGTTCTCGTCGCCCATGTCGGTGGTGGCTGGTACTTCTCCGGTGAGCTGATCGACGACGGCTTCGTCCCGACCCCGAGCCCTGTTGTCACTCCAGTCGGTGATTACCAGGTGGTCGAGGTGTCCTACCAGACGTCCCTGGGGCAAATGGATGCATTACACCTGCCGGCGAGCGGGACCACCTGGGTGATCCACGTCCACGGTAAAGGTGCCACGCCCGATGAAGCCGAGCACCTCTTTGGCCCTCTCCAGAAAGCCGGCTATCCCCAGCTCTCGATCACCTATCGCAATGACGAGAATCAGCCTCTCGATCCGAGCGGTTATTACCAATATGGCACAACCGAGTGGGAGGACATCAGAGGTGCGATGGAGTTTGCCCAGGCAAACGGCGCCGACCGCGTCGTCTTCAGTGGGTTCAGCACCGGCAGCTCGCATGTCCTTTCGTTTCTCTACCGCCACAACTTCGACGAGATACGAGGCCTGATCTTCGATGCCCCGAACATCGATATGGGCGACACCGTCGATTTCGCCGCCAGTCAGCGAGACATGCCTGTCGTGCCGATGAAGGTGCCGCCGACCATCACGTGGGTTGCCAAGTTCATGACCTCACTGCGCATCGGAGTCAACTGGAAGGCGATCGATTACATCGAAAAGGCCCAGGCCTCACTTCGGGTGCCGGTGCTCATCCATCATGGGGCAGATGACCAAACCGTTCCGGTCACCCAAAGCATCGCATTTGCGGAAGCAGCCCCGGACCTGGTCAGACTCATCCAGGTATCTGGTGCCGGTCACGTTGAGTCATACGAGACGGACCCGGAGAAATACCTCGAGGACGTCCTGAGTTTCCTCCGGGAAATCGGTTGACCTTTCCGCCTCGAGTGGTGCTCTCTACCGGTTGGTCGGTTGTGGAGCCGGTGGGTCAACCGTGAGTTCGACCTCGCGGACCCGTCTTCCGTCCATGCGTCGAACCCTGATCTCGAAGGTCTCTGTCGTAACCGAGTCACCGTGGCGAGGAACCCGCCCCAATTCGGCCATCAAATACCCGCCGACGGTCTCGTAGTCGCCGTCTTCGAGCACCGCTCCCACGTCGGCGAGTCGATCGAGGCGAGTTTGCCCGGCCACGAGGAAACGGTCGCGTCCCGCCGCTCTGACCTCCATCACCTCGCGAATGTCATGCTCATCGCGGATGTCGCCAACGAGTTCCTCGACAATGTCTTCGAGTGTCACCAAACCGGAGACACTGCCATGCTCATCGATGGCCACGGCGATGTGAACGCCCTCCGAGCGCATCGTCTCCAGTAGGGGTGAGACCGGCATTGTCTCCGGGACGACAGGTACCGCGCGAATCAGGCGACCCTCGATCGGCTGGTGATACCGGTCGCCGCCGACAGTCAGGAGATCCTTGGCGTGAACAAAGCCCCGGATGTCGTCGAGATCGTCTCCGTATACGGGGATCCTCGAGTGTCCGGTCTCCACCACCGTGCGCTCTACTGCGGCCGCCGACTCTTTTGTCGACACGGCGATCAGATCGGGACGTGGAACCATGACTTCCGACACGACCGTGTCCTGGAACTTGAGTGCCGACGTGAGGAGTCGAGATGAGCCGGCATCGATGACTCCTCCGGCGCCGATTGTCTTGACGAGTGTGGCAATGTCCTCTGCCGACTGAGCGATCTCGACGGCGTGGCGGGTTCGCACGCCGAAGAGTCTCAACACTCCGCTGGCTGTCCAGGAGAGGGCGAAGATTATTGGCCTGAGAATGGTCACGTAGCCTCGGAAAGGAGCGGAGACGATGAGCGCAATTCTCTCTGGTGCCGCGATCGTGGCGTTCTTCGGCGCCATCTCTCCAAAGACGTTGTGGACGAAGGCGACGATTACGAGGGCTGTGACCAGGGACAGTGTGGTGACGACTCCGCCGGATAAGCCGAGTGCGTCGTAGATGCCATGGAACGCCACCTCCAGAGAGTTCTCAATGACGAACCCGAGGGCGAGCGATGCCCCAGCGATACCGAGCTGAGCGCCGGCGAATGTGACCGGGAGCTCGTTCATCGAGGCCAGGGCCCAATGGGCCAACCGACTGCCCGATGCCTCACGTTCCTCGAGGACCGTTCGACGGGAGGCGGTGAATGCGAACTCGACGGCCACGAAGAAGCCGTTGATGAGAACCAGGAAGACGGCCACGAACAAGGCAGAAACGCTCATGAGTCGTCCTCGGCCGGAGGAGTTGCCTTGACCCGATCCACCCGGAACCCGTCGACCCCGACCACCTCAAACAGCCAGCCATCGATTTCCACCGAGTCACCGAGCTCCGGGAGATGCTCCAGTAATGCTGTGATCAGACCACCGAGCGTCTCGTATCGACCTTCGGGCCACTCGAAGCCGAGGATCGCTTCGACTTCGTGCCGATGGAGGAGACCCGACAGTTCCCCGGGTGTCGAGAAGACCGGCGCCGGCAGACGGTCGTGCTCATCCCTGATCTCACCGACGATTTCCTCGAGAAGGTCCTCCGACGTGACGATTCCCGCGGTACCACCGTATTCGTCTGTCACCACGGCCATGCCCGAGCCCTTGGTACGGAGCTCGAATAGGGCAGTCTCCAGGGGCTGCGAGTCTGGGATCATGAGAGCCGGCCGCATGTGATTGAGGATCGGCTCTGAGCCCCGCTGCTCCGAGGGGACTCGCAGGCTGTCTTTGACATGAGCCACGCCGAGAATCTCGTCCAAGTCAAAGCCAAAGACGGGGAACCGGCTGTGCCCGGACTCGATGGAGGCCTGTTGCATGTCTCCGACGGTTGCCGACGACGGAAGACCGACGATTTGCACCCTCGGGACCATCACATCGGATGTGAGATTCTCAGCGAACGTTATGGATCGGGTGAGTAGACCTAGCTCGTCATCGCTGAGGAGGCCACCCTCGCCGGAGGCCCGAATGATGAGCTCCAACTCCTCAACTGAGCGGACACCGGCCAATTCCTCCCTGGGCTCGATTCCCATCAACCGGACCGCCCGGTTCGCTGCGGTGTTGAGCACCCGGATCACGGGAGAGAAGGTGGCGTTGACCACCAGCATCGGTATTCCGACTCGTTGGGCCGTGGGATAGGGATAAGTGATGGCCAGGTTCTTGGGAACCAGCTCACCAAACACAAGTTGCAAGGATGTGCCGAGGGCGAGGGCCAGGACGATGGTCAGTGTCGGTATCAGGTCCTCCGCGAGCGGAAGCCATGAGAGAAACGGCTCGATCACGGGGCCGAGGGTTTGCTTGACGACGAGACCGAGGATCAGCGACGAAAGCGTTATGCCCAGCTGAGCGCCCGAGAGATGAAACGACAACTTGGCAAGGCCGGCGAGAATGCGCCGGGCCCTCCGGTCGCCCTCTTCGGCCTTTCTGGTGACCCGACTTCGCTCAACGGTTATGAGGGCAAACTCACCAGCGACGAAGAACGCATTGATCAGCAGGAGAAACGCGACGAGAGCCAGACCTGCGGCGGTACTAATGGGAGGGCACCTTCTGGATCACGGTTGCGGCGTCACATTAATGCCCGGCGAATTCCTGTCACACCCCGTTCGTAGGTTGATGTCAGGAGGTCAGAGATGTTGATCGATTGTGAGCAGTGCGCCATGCTGGATACCAGTGCGTGTGATGAGTGTGTCGTGACGTGCCTTCTCGGGGATGGTCCGGTGGATCTAAGTGACAGTCAGACCGAGGCCATCAAGAACCTCGCGGATGGAGGGCTCGTGCCCCGTCTGCGTCTGGTTCCGGCGGAGCGCCGGGTGTCCTGAGTGACATCGGTTCCAAGAGTGCCGGTTACCCTCGGCTTTCATGGTCAAGGTGTACGCGATCTCACTTGTGGTCGGGATCATCGGGCTTCTCGTGGTGATCATGGGTGGCGCATTCGCCGAGAACGTGGGTCATCCGGAAAGAGACCCCGGGGAGCTGATGGGAATCAGGGGTAAGGCCGCGGTTGGCGCTCTCGTCGGATTTGGCATGGGCGGCATGTCTGCGGAATTCTCGCCTCTGGACTTCACCTGGCCGGTATCGCTCATCCTTGCTGTCATCGCCGCGGTTCTATCAGCGGTCTGGGTCCGTTACGCGGTCGCCCGGGCCGGCGGTTGATGCTCTTCGTCTCCGATGTCCATGGGGCCATCGAGCCACTCCGGCGACTCGTTGACCGCCATGAGCGGATAGTCATCCTGGGTGATCTGGCCAATCTGACTGACTACCGGAGTGGCGAAGGGGCGGTCGCCGATGTTCTCGGGCTCGAGTTCGCCCGCGCCTCAGCCGAGGCCCGAGCCTCCGGGGACTACGCCGGGATGCGAACCCTCTGGATGGAGCGGGTGGGCGAGAGGTTCGAAGAGGTTCGCGCTGAGATCGGTCGGGCCATCGACCGCCAATACGACGACGTGGCCGAGGCGCTATCGGGGGGCAACGGTCTTGTGATCCACGGGAATGTCGACCGGCCTCGCCGGCTGGTGGAGTCGCTCCCGGACGGCTTTCGATATGTCCATGGTGAGACTGTCGACATGGACGGGCTCCGGTTTGGCTTTGTTGGCGGCGGCATCGAGACGCCACTGAGCGTGGAAGGGGAAGTCTCCGACGAAGAGATGACTTCGCTTCTCGGTGGGCTGGGCTCGGTCGACGTCTTGTGCACCCACGTGCCTGCGGCGGTTCGTTCGATGAGACACGATGTGATTACCGGAAAGGACGAACGAGGGTCGGGTCCCATCCGTGACTACCTACTGGAGCATCAACCGCGTTTTCATCTGTTCGGGGATGTTCATCAGCCGCAAGCCACCACGTGGCGACTGGGTGCGACGCGCTGTTTCAACGCCGGGTACTTCCGGGCCACAGGCAGGTTCCTTCGCCTCGAATCCACAACGGTTCACGTCGGTCGTATTCGTCGGTGATGCGCCCCGGCCGGATGGGTGCCGATGGCCCGGAGATGACCGGACGCTATTCCCGCCGCATGCCACTAGCCTCGGCGATCTGCCTATGAGCGGGGAATATGCCTGAAGGAACCTTTTCGACCCTGGAGATCGATGCCGCGCCTGAGGCACTCTACGACGTGGCTGCAGACGTGGCCTCGTACCCGGAATGGGCAACCGGCGTCAAGGAGGTCGAGGTCCTGGAAATTGACGAGAGTGGCCGGGTAAACCGTGCCCGCTTCGTTCTCGAAGGCTTCGTGAGAGAGATCGAGTACGTCCTCGAATACGCCCACGATCGGCCCAACGTCCTGAGCTGGGTCGCAGAAGCGAGCGACGACCTCAAGATGCTGGAAGGCTCGTACCAGTTCACTTCGTTGGACGATGCCACCGAGGTGGTCTACTCACTGACAGTGGAGCCCAACTTCACGGTTCCCGGCTTTCTCAGGCGGCAAGCGGAGAGGCAAATTGTCACCACGGCACTCCGCGGCTTGAGAAAGAGAGTGACCGGGGGCGGCTAATCGTGAGGATCATTCTGGTTACTGGCAAGGGCGGCGTCGGCAAGACGACGGTGGCCGCATCCACGGCGTTGGCATCGGCTGACGCCGGCTACAAGACACTCGTAACCTCGACCGACCCGGCTCACTCCCTGGCCGACGCCATCTCCGTCGATCTCGGATCGGAGCCATCGCGGGTGATTGAGCGTCTCGATGGTCAGCAGATCGACACCCAGCAGCAACTCGACAAGTACTGGGGCGCTATCCGTCGCCAGTTGATGGACGTCCTCGACTGGGGCGGCGCCGCCGGAATCGAGGCCGAGGAATTTCTCGTCTTCCCCGGCATGGATGAGTTGTTTGCCCTTCTCGAGGTAAATCGCCATGCCAGGTCTGGCGACTATGAAGTAGTCGTCGTGGACTGCGCCCCAACGGCCGAGACGCTCCGGCTTCTTTCGCTGCCCGAAGTGCTGTCCTGGTATTTCGAGAAAGTCTTACCCACCGAGCGACGCATCATGAAGGCGGCACGACCGATACTGAGCCGGCTGACAGACCTGCCCATCCCCGAGGACGAGGTATTCAGCGCAGCTCAGTCGGTGTTCGAGTCCATCGAAGAGGTCAGAGAGCTCATGTCACAGCCCGAGGTGACGTCGGCGAGGCTCGTGGTCAACCCGGAGAAGATGGTGATCGACGAGGCCCGTCGCACCTACAGCTATCTCAGCCTTTTTGGGTACGGCGTAGACGGCGTGGTGGTGAATCGGGTTCTTCCCGACATGGTTACCGACCCCTACTTCGATCGATGGCGTTCTATCCAGAAACAGCACCTCGATGAGATCGACGAAGGCTTCGCGGACGTGCCTCGCTTGCGGCTGAGGCTGTTCGACGACGAGATGATCGGAATCGACCGACTTCGACTGATGGCTTCCGAGCTCTACGGTGACACCGACCCAGTGTTTGGGTTCAAGGCAACCAGCCCGTTCCGAATCACGGTGCGAAACGGGGCCGTCACGATGGAGTTGGATCTTCCGCTGGTGGACAAGTCGGATCTCGATGTGTTCCGACACGGTCGCGAGCTGTATGTGCGACTGGGCCCCTATCGACGATCTTTCATACTTCCGGATGCGCTGCACAGGAGAGAGGTGACCCGTGCTCGTCTGGAGGGCGGCGGACTGCATGTGACGTTCGAAGATCCGCCTGGTGACGGCTGATGGACCCCTCCCCGACGATGGCAGCCATGGGCCGAGCAAGTCGCCGGGCGGTTTACCATTTACTTCAAGCCGGGATCGAAGGGCTCAAGGCCGTCGAAGCGGTGATCGAGGAAATAGGCGCGATAGGGGATGAGGACGGCCATCATGATCACGACTCCGGCCTGCAGAAGATCGAGATCGAATGAGTGACGAAACCAAGAGCCTTCGACCCGACGAGGTGCTCCCTCCCAAGGGACGGAGCATACAGAGCAAGCGTCTGGTGGCGGACGCAGCGTTGATGCTGCCGAACATCCTGAAGCTGATTGGGCGACTGCTGCTCGATCCGCGCGTTCCTCGCCGGGCCAAGATAACGCTCGGGGTGGCGGCCGCCTATGTGGTGAGCCCGATCGACCTGGTACCCGATGTGATCCCCGTCATCGGCTGGGCCGACGATGTCCTGCTGGTCCTTTTCGCCATTGACTCGTTGATCGAGCGAGCCGGTCCCGAGATCGTCGACGAGCATTGGGATGGTCCGGGTGACCTTCTCAGTCTGGTCCGAGAAGCAGTCGGGCTCTCGCGCTCCATCATGCCAAAGCGCCTGACCGCCATCATCGACCGTCTTTCCGGCTAGCGGACTGAATCCAGCCTGGTTGCCGGGCTCGTCCGTTGTTCTGGTCTAGCTTGACCGGCCAGTTATGGACTTTCGCCGTGTCGGGTCACTGCCCCCGTATGCCTTTGCCGAGGTCAACCGGCGCAAGGCCGAGGTACGCCTCGGCGGGAGCGATGTCATCGACCTCGGATTTGGCAACCCCGACATCCCATCGCCGGATGAGGCAGTTGAGACCTTGATTCGGGAAGCGCGTCAGCCGTCCAATCACCGCTACTCGGTTTCCAGGGGGATTCAGGATCTCCGCGAAGCGCTTGCCGGGCGTTACATGAGGAGGTTCGGGGTCGAGTTGGACCCGGATACGGAGATCATTTCCACGATTGGCGCCAAGGAAGGCTTGTCCCACCTCATGTGGACCTTGGTTCAGCCCGGCGATGCGGCCATCGTCCCGGAGCCTTCGTATCCGATCCACATCTACGCCCCGATCATCGCCGGGGCCGAAGTCCGGAGAGCGCCGATCGGATCGGAGGAGGACTACTTCGAGATAGTCAACAGGATGTTTGGCAACTCATGGCCTCGCCCCCGGGTGATCATCGTCAGCTTCCCGCACAACCCGACCACCAAGACCGTAGACCTCGGCTTCTTCAGTCGACTTGTTGATTTCGCCAAGGCGAACGATGTCGTCCTCGTACATGATTTCGCATATGCGGACATCGCCTTCGATGGCTACCGGCCGCCTTCGATCCTCGAGGTTCCGGGCGCCAAGGACGTGGCGGTCGAGCTGTACTCGCTGACCAAAGGCCACTCGATGGCCGGATGGCGTGTCGGATTCCTCGCGGGGAACTCTGCAGTGGTGGGTGCACTCGCCAAGCTCAAGTCCTATCTCGACTACGGAACCTTCCAGCCGATCCAGATCGCCGCGGCGGAGGCTCTTGCTACCGGTGATGGGTTCGTCGCCGAGGTGAACAAGACGTATATGGGACGTCGGGATGCACTGGTGGATGGGTTGGCCGACATCGGGTGGAAGGTTGACAAGCCCATGGGGACGATGTTCGTTTGGGCGGAGGTGCCCGGCCCATATGACGAGATGGGCTCTTTGGATTTCTCCATCCACCTGCTGGAGCACGCCGGTGTTGCTGTTAGCCCTGGTGTTGGCTTCGGGCCGTCGGGGGAGGGCCATGTCCGGTTTGCCCTTGTCGAGGATGTCGGCCGAATCGAACAGGCCGCCGATCGAATCGGAGAGTCTCTAGACCGCCTCTGAAGCCAGGTGCCCCTCAGCAGAAACACGCTGACAACGTAAGCCTGTCGGAGAGCACCAAGTCGGGCCAACCGGGCTCAAACGTCAATTTTCACCTGGCGGCGTACCATTCGGGGATGGCATTTGCTGATGGGATAGCCGACTTCCGTTCCGATACCGTGACCCGCCCGACTCCTCAAATGATTGCAGCGATGGCCTCCGCTCCGTTGGGCGATGACGTCTATGGAGACGACCCGACGGTGAACGCACTCGAAGAAGAGGCAGCGATGGTCACCGGCAAGAAAGCCGCGATATATGTTCCGTCCGGGACGATGGGCAATCAGCTCAGCATCATGTTCCACACCAACCCCGGCGAGGAGATCCTGGCCCACGTCGGGAGCCACCTGCGGTCGGTCGAAGCAGGAGCGCCCCAGGCTCTGTCGGGAGTCGGCTTTCGCACGGTGTCAGGTGATGGTGGCCAGATCACGTCGGCGGACGTCGAGAGTGCCATGTCAATGGTGGGGCTCTATCCGAGAATCGGGTTGCTGGCCTGGGAGAACACGCACAATCTCTCGGGCGGAAGAGTTGTTCCGATGGAAACGATGGAGGCGACCTCGTCGACGGCGCGAAAACACGGGCTGGCTGTCCACATTGATGGGGCACGCATTTTCAACGCAGTAGCGGCAACAGGCCTGCCGGCCGACCGATGGGCCGCGGTGGCCGACACGATTCAGTTCTGCTTCTCAAAAGGGCTGGGCGCACCCGTCGGGTCGATTGTCTGTGGAGAGCGTTCGGCCATCGATGAGATCAGGTACCTGCGAAAGCGGCTGGGTGGTGGGATGAGACAGGCCGGGGTCATCGCAGCCGCTGCTCGGGTGGCCCTGTCCGAGCGTGATCGGCTCGTGGAAGACCATGTTGTCGCCCGAAAGCTGGCGACGATGCTGGCCGAGCAATTTCCCAACAGTGTCGACTTGCCCTCAGTCGAGACCAACATGGTGAAAGTCGAGTTTTCCAAGGTGGGGGTCTCATGGCCGGAACTCAGTGATCGCCTCGACGGCGCCGGCATCAAGACCAGTGCCCCCAGAGGCGGGGCATGGCGCATCGTCACCCACCGGGACGTCGACGCCGCAGACGTCGATCGACTGATGTCGGCTGTCACGTAACCCAACTGTTCTTGTTGCGGTCCGATAGCAGGTGAGCTTCGGAGTTCTTTTCCCGGGCCAGGGAAGTCAGTTCGTGGGCATGGGCACAGACTTGTTTGACGCCCGTCCCGACCTGCTTGGTGAGCGATCGGATCAGATCCTCGGATGGTCCCTCCGTGAGATGTGCCTGGAAGGACCGGAAGAGGCCCTCACCCGAACCGAGTACGCCCAACCCGCTCTCTTTGCACTCAGCTACGCCCTGTGGGACATCCTTGCCGAGGTGCTTCCTTCACCACCAGCGGGCGCCGTGGGCCATTCATTGGGTGAGTACACGGCGTTGACAGCATCGGGCGCCCTTGGATATGAGGCGGCACTCGGTGTTGTGGCTCGGCGAGGCAAAGCGATGGCGAACGCAGCAGACCTGGAACCGTCGGGGATGGCCGCCCTGATCGGTGCCGATGAGGATCTGGCAACGTCGATAGCGACCAGGCGTCAGCATGACGGTGGACGTCTTCAGGTGGCCAACATCAATGCTCCCGGCCAAGTGGTGCTCGCCGGAGGGGCTGACGACATCGATTGGCTTGCCGCCAATTCCAGAGACCTCGGCGTGAGGAGAGCGATACCGCTGAAGGTGGCTGGGGCATTCCACTCGGCCTTCATGGAGCCGGCTGCCGATGAGGTGGCCGGTGCGCTGGCCGGGCTGGAGTTCGACCGTCTCGCTTTCCCGGTGTGGTCGAACACAACGGCAGTCGAACACGAGCCTGACATGATCTCCGGGCTCCTGATCCGTCAGATGGTGTCGCCGGTGCGGTTCAGGGAGTGTCTCCTCGGGATGGCTGCCTCAGGCATCGATACGTTCGTTCATGTCGGGCCGGGTGATGTGACAGCGGGGATGGCTCGAAGATCTGTGGAGAAGGCAACCGTGATTGTCGTGTCCACAATCGACGACATTCCAGCCGCCGTCGAAGTCATCGGTACCATGGCGTGATTCAGGAGTGACGATGCGAAATGTTGAGATAACCGGCTGGGGCAAGTGCATGCCTCCCAACGTGCTCTCTAACCATGATCTCGAGCAGTTGGTTGACACGTCGGACGATTGGATCACGACCCGTACCGGAATCAAGGAACGTCGGATAAGTCATGTCGAGGCTTCCGAACTGGCTGCTGTGGCCGGCTTGCGAGCCCTCGCCGCTGCCGGCAAGACCGTCGATGACGTAGATCTTCTCATGGTTGCCACCTGCTCGGGAGACTCCATCATCCCGTCCACGGCGTCTGTGGTTCAGAAGAGGATGGAGACGTGGAACGCCGCAGCAATGGATCTCAACGCGGCTTGCTCTGGATTCGTCTATGGACTGGTTGTCGGCACCAACATGATCCGCGGTGGCACGTACCAGACCGTTCTCCTCGTGGGTACCGAGAAACTGCACCACCTGCTCGACTTCACGGATCGCTCCACGTGCATCCTGTTCGGTGACGGCGCCGGTGCAGTGGTGCTCGAAGGCTCCGATGAGTCGGCCGGTGTTCTCGCATCCGATCTCGGGACGGACGGATCGGCCGGACACGTCTTAGAGGTGCCTGTTGACGGGACCATGGGTGATCGTGGGCACCCCGATCCTGCCATGTGCGGGATCAGCATGGAGGGTCAGGAAATCTTCCGGAGGGCCGTGACCAAGATGAGCGAGTCCTCGCTCATCGCACTCGACAAGGCCGGCCTCAGGCTCGACGACGTCGATCTCCTCATTCCCCACCAGGCCAACTCCCGGATCATCGACGCAACCGCGCGTCGCCTTGGTCTCGACGGAGCGAAGGTCTACGTCAACATCCAGTCATACGGGAACACTTCGGCCGCCACCGTTCCGGTGGCGCTGACCGAAGCCCTGGAGGACGGTCGGATCTCACCGGGGGACATCGTTCTGTTCGCCGCATTCGGGGGCGGTCTCACCTGGGGCTCATTGGTTTACAAATGGGGATCGAGAGTCACCCCACTCGGGAAGAGTGACGCCGAGCTTCCACCTCCCGATCGAAACACGCTGGAGTTGCTTCGACCCAACTTCGACTTCTTCGGACTGCCGGAGAGGATGGCGTGAACCAAGCGAGCGGAGGGAGAGTGGCCCTGGTAACCGGTGCCTCCCGAGGCTTGGGACGGGCGATTGCCATTCGACTTGCCCGGTCCGGGCACCGGGTCGTTGTCAATTTCGCACGCAGCGCCGATGCGGCCGCCGAGGTTGTCGCCGAAGTCAGCGAATCCGGTGGCGAGGCGGTTGCCATCGGGGCGGACGTGTCCGATGGCGAACAGGTCGGTGCCATGTTCGATCGGATCAAAGAAGAAATAGGAGCCGTGACCGTTCTGATAAACAATGCCGGCATAGCCAGAGACAACCTGCTTCTTCGGATGAGCGAGGACGACTTCGACGACGTGATCGCGACAAATCTGCGCTCGGTCTATCTGTGCACAAAGGCTGCAATGAGACCCATGCTGCGGGCCAAATGGGGTCGTGTCATCTCAGTCGCCTCGGTGGCCGGACTGGTGGGCAACCCCGGTCAGGCCAACTACGCAGCTTCGAAGGCCGGGATTGTCGGTTTCAGCAAATCGGTGGCGAAAGAAGTCGGGTCACGCGGAATTACCGTCAACGTCGTCGCCCCGGGGTTCATCGACACGGACATGACCGATGCGCTGGGCGACGACCTGAAGGAAGTCGTCCTCGGGTCGATCACCCTTGGCAGGTTCGGGAATCCTGACGAGGTCGCCGGTGTGGTCGGTTTCCTGGCGTCAGACGATGCGTCCTACGTCACCGGGCAGGTGATTTCGGTCGACGGTGGCATTGCCCTGTAAGTTCTTCCAAGAACCGAAGAGCGAGGAGAAGAGAATGGATAGAAATGAGGTCTCGAGCCGTCTGAATGACGTGCTCGTGTCGGAGCTCGGCCTGGATGCCGACAAGATCAAAGATGATGCCCATTTCGAGGAGGATCTTGATGTGGACAGTCTCGGTGTTGTTGAGCTGCTGATGGCTCTCGAGGACGAGTTCGACATCAAGATCCCCGACGAGGAGGCCGAATCGATCATGACCGTGGGTCAGGCCATCGATTTGGTCAACGCCAAGCTGGAAGGCTGACCCAAGTGGTGTCTCACTAGCCAATGTCAACGGATCGACGCCGGGTCGTTGTCACCGGGATCGGAGCCATCACACCGGTCGGGCTCGATGCCGCGTCTTCGTGGGCGGCAATCAAGAGAGGCACTTCCGGGATCGGCCCGATCACACTTTTCGACACGGCCGACTACAAGACGAAGATCGCCGGCGAGGTCTCTGGTTGGGACAGCTCCTTGCATTTCGAGCGGAAGGACGCCAGACGCCTCGACCGATTTTCGGAGTTCTTCATCGTTGCCTCGCGACATGCGATCGAAGACGCTGGTCTGAGCTTTTCCGGTGATGACGAGGCAGCGTCGCGAGCCGGCGTCATGGTTGGGGCCGGATTCGGGGGCATGGGCTCTTTCATCAGCGAGATCGACGTATTGCGTGATCGAGGACCGGGGCGAGTCAGCCCAACCGGAGTCCCTCGGATCATCCCCAACATGGCGGCAGGCCTGGTATCGATCGAGCACGGCATCACCGGGCCCGTCTCTTGCGTGGTCACGGCTTGCAGCGCCTCGGCGAACGCCATCGGGGACGCCACAGAGTTGATCCGGAGGGGCGCAGCCGATGTGATGGTCGCCGGAGGAGCCGAAGCTGCGATCACCACCTTCGGAGTAGCCTCATTCGCCCAGGCGAGAGCCCTTTCGGCTCGCAACGAGGACCCCGAGGGAGCGTCGCGGCCCTTCGACGCCTCGCGTGATGGGTTCGTCATGGGCGAGGGTGGCGCCGTACTGGTACTGGAGTCGCTCGAGCACGCAGAGGCGAGGGGAGCGAGGTCACTGGCCGAGGTCACTGGCTATGGCATGTCAGCCGACGCATATCACATCACTCTCCCCAGACCCGGGGGAACAGGGGCAGCACGAGCGATGAAGGCCGCCATGGATGACGCCGGTCTGGCGCCAGAGGAGATCGGCTACATCAACGCTCACGGGACCTCGACACGAGCCAACGATTCGACGGAGACGGCAGCCATTCGTATCGCGTTGGGGAGCGAAGCCGATGCCACACCGGTCTCCTCGACCAAGTCGATGACGGGTCACGTTCTCGGCGGTGCGGGCAGCGTGGAGGCTGTCTTCAGCATCCTCGCACTGCGAGACCAGGTGCTCCCACCGACCATCAACTACGAGACACCAGATCCTCAGTGCGACCTCGACTACGTGCCAAACGTGGCGCGAGAGCTCGAGTTCGACCACGCCATGTCCAACTCGTTCGGCTTCGGCGGTCACAACGTGTCGCTGATCTTCAGCCGGGTGTAGAGGAAGCCTTCACTTCGTTTTCTCACGCCATTCGGCAAGGCTCCGGTAGACCAGCACCAGGACAAGGCCCACCCCAACCGTCACTGTGACGAAAGCGATCGCGGCGACTGCGAACGCCCATCCGCGGCAGGATGAGACTTGTCCCGCGCTATCGGGCTGGCCGCAGCTGACCACTGTCACCAGCCAGCCAAGCGCCCCGGCGAGAAGTCCGAGGACTATCGCAGGCATGGCGATCCAGGGGTTCGGAGACCGTCTCACTTGCGTTTGCCTCGGTCGTCAATCCCGGCTTGATCCAGGACCTCCTTGGGCGCAAGCTCTGGCGGGATTGGATATGACGACCCCACCTCCCGCGGCGGATGAAAAGCGGTCCTGACCGATCGGTCCCACGCGAGGGCAGCAACAAGGGCTCCGAGGCCGGCACTGATGAGCCCACCCGGCCAGCCCATCAGGATCGCGGCCCCGATGGCCAGAACCGGCCAGAGGATTCGGACCGCCAGGAGACCACCGGGGAGGACCCGTGAGTAGGCGAAGCCGGCAAGAGGAGCAGTGAGGCCAACGACGAGGGTTGCCCAGGGCGCCGAGCCGCTCTGGGTCACACCCAAAACAAGGGGTGTCCCGAGGAGAATCAACGAAACGAGCACCGCTCGTGGAGGAGGACCGACCGCGGCCGGAAGCTTGCGCACCCCGGTGGTGAGCGACGGCATGAAGAGAGCCGCCCCGGCCAGGGATGTTGCCGCAAGCCCGATGATCCAGAAAGAGTCGATCGGTCGGACAACTGCCAGCAAAGCCGTTGCGCCGACCACGACCAAACCCAGCCTACGGGCCCACCGGCCACCAACTACGACGATGCCTACGACCGACGTGGTCGCCATCCCCAGGAGACTGATGCAAATCAGAAACACCGAGATCCCGTCGAAAGGCCCACTGTCGACGATGAGGGCGATCGTCCATATCACCACAGCCACGAGGGGCGTGACTGCCAGCAGCGGAGACTTCACGCGGAGTCTCGCACCGGATTATTTCAAGCCGAAGTTGGATGGGTGGGGCCGTCGCCGGCCGTGACCACCCTCAGATCTGACTTCTGGCCGAAGCGGGGGGAGTCTCCGGGCTGCCACACCGTTTCCTCTTTCCACATGCTCCCGGGGCGGAGCGTGACGATCGCGCCGTTCCCGGGCTTGTCGTTGTGGAGGTCGGACAATGGTGATCCAACCAAGTGCAGACGTCCCGCTTGAATCGGGTCCTGATGGGACATGATCACGACATCGCCGTGCGGATGCTCCTCATCCAATCGACGGGCGACTCCGGCAACGCGATCGGCGAGGTCGCCCAGACTCTCATCGACGAAATCGAGCCGATCGGGGTGTTCCAGGTAAGCCTCTAGCTCGCCGGGGTAGATCTCCGGCAGGGACCCCCAGGGATGGCCCTTCCATCTGTTGTAGATCGACCACTCGGTGAGATCCTCATCGACATGGACCGGTACCCCGGATCTGACCGCTATCTCCTCGGCCGATCGGAGTGATCGCTCGAGTGGGGATGACCAAATGGCCACCACCGGTCGCGGACCTAGATACCTGCCGACCCGTTTGGCCTGGTCGAGCCCGTGGGGAGATAAGCCGAAACCCGGGATCGAGCCATAGACGAGGTGTTGCGGATTGTCGACTTCCGCGTGCCTGACGAGGTGGACCAATGCCGCCATCTGCTCAGTTTGGCCGGTTGGTCGTCCAACCGGAGGTAACTTCGGGGGCTGTGTGGTCAGAGCCAATCCTCCATGTCGACATGGATTCGTTCTTTGTCGAGGTTGAGCGTCTCCGCGACCAATCGCTGGTGGGTCGTCCCGTTGCCGTCGGGGGGACCGGTCCTCGCGGTGTCATCGCCAGCGCCTCCTACGAGGCTCGCCGGTTTGGGGTTCATTCGGCTCAGCCGACGGCATCAGCTCTCCGGATGTGCCCAGATCTGATGATCGTCCCGCCCGCGCATGGTCGTTACGGGGAGGTTTCGGCTCAGGTGTTCGTCATCTTTCGCTCATTCACGCCCCTTGTCGAGGGTCTCGGTCTTGACGAGGCATTTCTCGACGCGACCGGTCTCAGACATCACTACACATCGTCGACCGAGGTAGGGAAGGCTATCCGCGAATCGTTGAGGACCGAGCTTCTGCTCCCGGCATCGGTGGGTGTCGCTTCCACTAAGTTCATCGCCAAACTCGCCTCGGAAGAGGCCAAACCCGACGGGATCTTGCATGTGGCCAAGGAGACGCAACTCGAATTCCTTCACGAGTTGCCCGCCAGCTCTCTTTGGGGTGTTGGGCCGGCCACTCTTGCCGGTCTCGAGCGATTAGGGGTGGAGACCGTCGGTGACATTGCCGAGATGCCCGAGTCGGCTTTGGTGTCTGCATTCGGCCCATCCTCCGGACGGCATCTTCATGATCTCGCCAAGGGGATCGACCCACGACGGATAGAGCCAGATATCGGGGCCAAGTCGATCTCGGTGGAGCAGACCTACGAGACCGATCTGGAAGGTGTCGAAGTGATCGAGACCGCTCTTCTCGCCCACGCCCAAAGGCTCTCGGGACGACTGAGACGGAGCGGGCTGTCGGCGCGAACCATCACCCTCAAGACGCGCTACGACGACTTCAGCACTGTGACCAGAAGCCAGACTCTCGACGGCGCCACCGACGGGTTTCGCGATCTGTACAAAATCGGGCTTGAGCTCTTGGTGGGCGTCGGTGTGTCACGACCGGTGCGATTGCTCGGTCTGGCCGGTTCGTCTCTCGAGGAATCGACGGAACCAAAGCAACTGGACTTTGATGCGTCCGAGGATTGGAATCGTATGGAAGATGCCATCGCCGAAATACGCGACAAGTATGGCGACCATGCTGTCTCCCCGGCTCGATTGCTCGATCGGGCCGAGTCGACCCGGCCAGAAGATCAGGGGTAATTGCTCCGCGAATCGGTGTATTGTTCTGGTGGGCGTCGTGCTTTTGACCAAGCCCGGGTGGACATATGGCCCTTGACGACAAAGAACAGAAGATCCTGGCGGACATTGAACGTCAGTTCTACGAAGAAGATCCCGAACTGGCGCGTGCGGTCAAGCGGATCGAACGACCGGCACGAGTCGGGCTGAGGCTGTCGCTTCTCGGCGTCCTGGCAGGACTTGTGATCGTGATCGCATACGTCTCAACGACCTGGGTGGCCGTCCTCGGATTCGCTCTCTTGGTCGCCTCGGCTACCGCCCTGGTCAACGCGCTCCGTGTCCGAGGGTGGAGCGTCTCGGTCAAAGAGTCGGACGACGAGCCTGTCGATTAGACGACCCCGGATTCGTCCGACGCCCACCTATCCCAAGCGGCTATTGTTCCAGTCCCCAATCGGTGTGGTCGCGGGCTAGCGCCGATCATCGGGAGATGAAGACGGGCCCCTGCCCCGGGTCTGTTGGCAAGGTTTAGGAAGGACAGAGTGGAGCAGGCATTCACGGCCGAGCAAGCATGCCGGCTCAGCAATTGCACCCATCATCAGCTGCGTTATTGGGATCGGGTCGATCTGATCAGACCCTCGATTCAAGGGACTGGCGGCAGACCGGGGGTGCGACGTCTCTACTCCTTCAGGGATCTCATCGCCTTGCGTGTCGTCCGGAGCCTCCTCGACAACGGGATGTCCCTGCAGCGAGTACGACGTGCTTGGGATTATCTGCGTCGCGAAGGGGAGATGGATGGTCACCTCTCCGACGTCAAACTCGTCACCGACGGGCAGACGATTTTCCGCGTCAGCAGTGACGACGGTGAGTTGATGGACGCCCTTCGCGAGGGGCAATTGGCTTTCTTCGTTGCCATCGATGAGATCGCTCGCGAGGTCAAAGAAGACGTCACTCGCTTTGAGTTGGACCGGGACACCTTCTTGACGATGCTGCGCCGTGTCGAAGAGGATGTCAGCGAAGAGCGCACCGCCTCCGGCGGCTAGTGCTGTTTCGCTAGTCCCGTCCAATCAGAGAACGGGGGTTGATCGCCGCCTTCGCTCTTGTCGGCCCGTCATAACTCCTATGCATCCACCCTTCGACCTCGAGGAGATCGGACTCTTGGGCCTTTCCCGTGCGGTCCCCATAAATGGCGGCCGAGTATTTGACGGCAAGGGAGAGAAGAGCAGGGTCGGTTTCGGTGGCGAACTCCATCGGGGTTTTGGATGGGGGAACGGTCTCGCCCAGGTCGGTGAGTCGGTCGATAATCTCGTCCCAAGCCGCTGTGATGTCCCCGCTCCGGATCGTCTTGAGTCGGCGTCGTCTCCGCATGGCCTTGATGAGGGGGATGACGCCGGCCAGCAGAGCAAGCACTGGAAACACCAGTATCCACCAGCGAGGCCCCTCGGGCGTCGCTTCGGACTCTGGCAGTTCGACAAAGCCGCCCGGACCACCGTCCTCGGGTATGGACAGCGATGGTCCCTGGCCCAGGCCAGCCCGGTCTTCGCCGGGTATGAAACTGGTCGGGTCGAAGGCGGCAGTGATGCTCGCGGGCAGAGAGTCACTCCGTGGAGTGGGATCGAAGCGCACCCACCCGAAGTGGTCCATCCACATCTCGACCCAGGAGTGTGCGTTTCTGTCTCTGACTTCGATCACACCATCAGCTGTCACGGTCCCGGGTGTGAATCCCCATACCACCCTGCTTGGTATGTCCAACACACGACCCAACACTGCCATTGAGGTGGCGAACTGCTGGCAGTATCCGGTTCGATAGTTGAGACTCGTGGAATCACCGAGCCAATCTTCCAATGCGAGTGCATCGTGGCCGGTGGTCACCTCGACCGAATAGGTGAAATCGCCACTTTCCCGAAACCAGTGTTGGAGCATCCAAGCCTTTTCGAAGTCGGTCGTTGCTCCCTCGGTGCGGAGCGCGGCGATACCGGTGAGGGCAGCAGGGAGGTTGTCGGGCAGCTCGGTGTAGAAGCTGAGATTGTCGGGTTCTGCAATGCTTTCTCGGTTGAGCGATGGAGACTCGTTGAACAGCCCGGCGCCGGCCGCTCCGGCGAACATCGGGCTGAGCTGGCCGTTGTCCCCGGTGGCCAGGGCACCGAGATCTTGGTTCTGCAATGGGTACGTGCCGCGCAATTGGTACTGATCCCCGCGGCGGAGTCCCGGTCGGTAGATCAATGACGAGTCCGAGGCGACGTCCACTGTCAGCGGGTTGATGACGCCGCTCTCGTCAAAGGCGACGACCTCTGATGCCACGCCTGCGGTGGGCATGACCGCGCCACGCAGCTCATCTATGAGGATCCGCTGAAGAACATCCGCTGTCGTGCCCTGATAGCGATGATCCGGGGCTCCGATCGCCCGTCCCGGTTCGTAATTCCTGATCGATGTGCTCGACCGGCCCCACCCCGTTCCGTCAAACTCGTCAAGGGTCTCCATACGCCAGTAGATCTGGCTCGCCGGCGGCGAGCCGTCGGCCAGGGTCGCTCTGAACACGACTGCATTGGTGGGACTGAGGAGTCGTTGTCTCAGGTCGACGAAGCGATCATACGCGATTCCTCCTCCTCCGACGCCGTAGCCACTTCCTCCAGACCTCCAGGGAAGATTGCCATATTCGGAAACAGCGCCGGCGGCGCCGTTGGCAGTCACGATTGCGACCACGCCGACCAATCCGGCCATGACCAGCGCCATGGCTTCCGACCGTCTCGGCATCGGACGGCCTTCCACGTCACGCGCCCTCCCGGCATCCTCATGTCGTTCCATCCCCAAGGCGGTGACTGCGAGAGCAAGCATGACTGCGGAGCCGAGCATCCATCCCAAACCTCCGGGCGCTCGGTCGAATATCGCAAATTGGAGATAGACCACGATGGATGGGACCACCATTGCCGCCACCGGACCGCCGGTCATGCCCCATACGTACAGGGCTGCGACCACCCATACGAGAACGGCGAGGATGGCGATCACGCCCTCGCCGGGAACGATCGGCGGGATACCCGAACGGATCAGACGCATGGCCTGGTCCATTTCCGCGATAAGGGCCGGTGGGGTGTCGACCGAGGGCAGGATGCCGGCGACAAGGGTTTTCGGAACGCTGACTCGCAAGAAGAGAATCAGACCGGCCATCGAGAACACGACCACCGACACGAGCCGACTCGTGAAGAGTTGGCGGATTAACCACAAGACCACTCCGCCGAGAATGGCCGAGGCGAGGAGGATGAGACGCCATTCAGGCACCCCAGGCCCACTCTGCAGAAGTCTGCCAAGTCGTCCCAGGACCAGAACGAAGGCGAAGATCCCGGCTAGCTGACTGAGACGGTGGCCCATGATGACCTCGTTGCGTTTACCCAGGCGCCGGCCCACTCTCCGGTGGGATCGACGGTGACGGTGGCCACACCAAGACGATGGAAGCCGATGAGCGTCTGGGGAGTAGTGCTGGATGCCCCCATCAGCAGGGTGGCCCGATACTCGTTGGAGAGGAGTTGTTGAACGGTGAGCAGGCTGCGGTCGGCGACACCCGTGACCAGGACGAGCGCTCCGCCGCCACCTCTCTGACGGATTCGGCTTGCCACCGCTTCGATGTCGATTTCGTCATTGGTCTCCACGAGGGCGAGCCGCTCCATTGCGGCCGAGTATCTGGAGGCATCGATCGGGTCGGGGTCCCCGGCCCAGAGGTCGGCGTCGAACCCGGATTTGACCAGATGCGTCACGACGCTGGCGGCACCCGACACCGCCATCTCGAAGGCGTCGGCCGACTCGTAAACAGACGGCCTCACATCCAACATGACCAACGCCCGTGATTGCCACGGGGTCTCCAATTGTCGGATCATCAGCTCATCGGTCTTGGCGGAGTAGGGCCAGTGGACACGACGCATGTCGTCGCCCCGCTGGTACTCGCGGAGGGTGTAGAAGTCCTCACCGCCTCGTTGGCTGTGCTCGGGCCGTGAGGCGCTCATCGCCGGGTCCCGACCCCTGATGACAGGGAATCCGGTGAGGTCCTCAACTGTGGGGTACACCACCAGCCGGTCGATCGGGCCGTCGGGTGCTGACAACTCGGCCAGCCTCAAGGGATCTGACGTGATGGCCCTGGCCGGTCCAACCTTATAGACCCCCCGAGGACGACAGGTAACCCGGTAGGTGGCCGATGCCGTCTCTTCTCCCATCAACTTCGCAATTTCAAACGCAGCCAGACCCAGGCTCTCGACCTCGTCGTGGATGCTCAGGTGGCGGAGGGCTCGTCTTCGCCGATTTCGAAGAACCAGAGTGATCGTGGTGGTGTCGCCGTTGTGCACTGTTGTCGAACCGAGTCGCCTCCCCATCTCCAGCTGCGGATCGTGACGTAGGACATACCCGATTGCGGCCAACTCGGCCACGACGAAGAAGGTTCCGGTGAGAAGAAGTTCCGGGTCTCCGAAGACCCACCACAGAATGATCAGGGCGAGGCCGGCACCCAAGAGAACCCAGCCCCGAAGGGTGGGCATCAGGTGGCTATCCGGGACGTCGTCCCCGGCACGCGAATACGGCCCAGGACATCCTCGATGAGGTCGACCACGGTCTCACCACGCATCTGTGCCTCTGGTCGCATTGCCAGCCGATGCTCGAGCACTGGCTCGGCCAATGCCTTGATGTCGTCGGGCATCACATAGTTCCTACCCTTCGAAGCGGCGCGGGATCGGGCGAGACCTTGGAGAAACAGAGCGGACCTGGGCGAAGCGCCAAGCATCACGTCGGGGTGGAGACGGGTGCCCTCGACGAGGTCGATGATGTAGTTCTTGACCGATCGTGAGATCGCAACCTCTTTGGCTATGGCGATCATTGCCTGAACCTCATCCACCCCGAGCACAGGTTGGAGATCGAGGAACGTTGAGCGGACACCGTGGATGTCGAGCATCTCCAGCTCCTTCTCACGACTCGGGTACCCGATGACGACCCGCATCATGAATCGGTCCAGTTGCGCTTCGGGCAGTGGATAGGTCCCCTCGTGCTCGAGGGGGTTTTGGGTGGCGATCACCATGAAGGGCAGTGGTAGCTCCCTGGTGACTCCATCCGACGTCACCTGACGCTCGGCCATGGCCTCGAGAAGCGACGACTGCGTTTTGGGGCTGGCTCGGTTGATTTCGTCGCCGACGACGATGTTGGCGAATATCGGTCCGGGCTTGAACTCAAAGGCCCGTCTCTCCCGATCCCAAACCGATATTCCGGTCACGTCTGACGGGAGAAGGTCGGGAGTGAACTGAATCCTGTTGAACGCGCCTTCGACCGAGCGTGCCAGCGACTTTGCCAACTGCGTCTTGCCGACGCCTGGCACATCCTCCACGAGCACGTGCCCTTCGGACACCAATCCGAGCAGAATCAGATCAATCACGTCCCGCTTGCCCTGGATGACGGTTTCGACGTTGGACGCGATTTTTTCGAAATACTCGCCGAATACGTCGATACTTGCTGGGTCTGACTGGCTCGAGGCCTACTCCCTCGGTACTCAAAAGATGACTCTAACGGCATGAACGTCCTGCGGGGAGCTAGGCTTTCCGGTGGGGAATCTATCTGGGAGCAACGTCGTGACGGCCAGGTTGGGGCTTGGAGGCCACCTGACAGCACTGACCAGAGAGCCTCTCATGTTGTGGGAGGCTGTCCGGGCCGGGTTTGCAATGCGCCGTATGGGGCGGCTGTTGCCATCGTCCGCGTACCTCGATTGGCGCACCCACACCGCATACGGTGATTCGAAGGCCTCTATCCCTTCGACCGACATGGTTCACTATCTCCGCTGGCGCCGGGAGATGCGGATGATGAGCCGGTGGGGGAGAGTGAGATGACCCCCAATCTTGCCAGCCGTCTCCAGGACATCCCCGGAATCGCCTCGGTAACCGTGGACCTCACCGACTCCGGCGGCGGAATCAACATCCGGTTGGAGGAGGGCGCCGATGAGGCGGTGGTCATGGAGAGACTCCGCGCCCTCCTCGTCGCCTACGGGGTGAGGTCTCCCAATCCTCCTCAGCTGCGGTTGGGACGTCAGACCAAGTATCTGGACGACGGCCCCCTCGGGGTCGACGTGAAGATCACGCCGATCAAGGCAGGTGCTCGGGTCCAGGTTGCCACCACCAAGGTGCGCTCTTTTCGCGTCGTGCCCGCCACTCCAGAGGCCATCGCTCAAGGGCTCGCTGACGCCTGGTGCCAGGTAGTCGGGAAGATACCGGTCGAGATTCTCGGCGTGACCATGGGTGACGAGGGAGAGCTCACCGTCGTGGCTTCGGATGGAGCACACGAGACGAGCGCCACCTCGAACGTCTCATCCGGTTGGGAAGAGGCGCTGGCCCGTGCCGTCGGTCGCGCCATTGGCGTCGTCGACTCATTGCCCAGCCCGGCCCCCGTTGCGGTCAACTCCTGAAGACTCCCGGTCGGCATCTCCCAGTCCTCGCTACCCTTACCCAGGTAAATCGGAGAGATTGAATGGTCAGAGCCCTTGTCCTCAACGCCAGTTATGAGCCACTCTCCGTCGTCAGCGAACGGCGGGCAGTTGTGCTCGTCTTGACCGAGAAGGCGAACGTTGTCGTCACCAAGGATGAGATCTGGAACTCCGAGACCCTGTCGATTGAGATCCCCTCGGTGGTGAGACTGACCAGATACGTGAAGGTGCCGTTCCGGAGGGCAGTTCCTGTTACCAGGAGAGCAGTCTTTGGGCGGGATGGTCATCAGTGTCAATACTGCGGTGGTCCCGCCGAGTCTCTGGACCACATCAGACCTCGGTCCAAAGGCGGGGACCACAGCTGGGAGAATGTGGTGGCGTGTTGCCGCGCTTGCAACGTGCGGAAAGGTGACAGGCTGCCTGATGAAAGCGGATTCCGTCTGAGAAGGAGGCCTGGTCCCCCCCGTCGCTTCGCCTGGATTTACGCTTCGACCGGGTTCCAGGTGGATCCGTCATGGCAGCCATATCTCCTGGCGGAGTCAGCCTGAGTAGTCGTCGGAGAATTTTCTCAGATTTTTCCTGAATCGGTCTGTTTTTCGGTCGAATCTGTCACACCCCGGCGGTACAAGTGGGGCTATGGATTGGGGAGATTCTTCTAACGATCGGGTTGATGAGGCGTTGGCCCATTTCCATGGGTTGGCGTCGGCGGGGTTGGCCCAAGTTTGTCAGCTGATCGTCGAGGTCGACGCCCGTCAGACCTGGATGACCGACGGGGCGAGGAGTCTGACCGACTGGGTGGCAGCGAGACTTCGGATCCGTCATACCACTGCCGCCCAGTTGGTTTCGGTGGCGAGACGTCTACAGGATCTTCCGGTGTTGTCCGCCCGGTTCGCTTCCGGTGACCTTTCGTTGGATCAGGTCGACGCCATCTCCAAGATGGCCACCGCTGACACCGAAGCGGGTTTGATCGAAGA
>JAPUJM010000191.1 GCA_027296205.1 Actinomycetota bacterium | reverse complement strand
GCGCATGAACCAGGCATGAGGGGTCAAGAAGGTCAACTTGGAGAGAAGGTCGTCACCCTGGCCCAGTGGAAAGAAGACCCCACCCAACATCCCAAGGACGACAGCGATGATCGCCCCCAAGTTTCCAGCGCCTTCAGGTGTCTTGGCAGCCGAGGCCACCAGACCCATGATCCCGACGGCCGAGAGAACACCGGCTACTACGAGAAGGGCCACGCCGAGCGGTGCACCCCAATTGGCGTCCAGAAGGAAGGAAAGCGAAGTTGCCACCACCAGGGTCGTCATCGAGATGAGCCCGAGAACGAACGCGAGAATGGCCTTGCCTCCCACAACCGACGACCGACCTATCGGAGCCGCCATCAGCCGGACCAGCGTTCCCTCGCGTTCCTCTTCAAGCAGGCCGAGAACCCCGAACTGCACCGTGAAGAAGAGGAAGAAGATGGCCATCCCGGCAGCAAAATAGGTCGTGGTGTCCAACTGCTTTGTGGCCGCCGAGACATCCTCCAGCTGATAGGAGAATGCCGCCGACGACGGATCGCCGGAAAGGGAGTCGAGAAACTCGGGTGTGACCGGTGACGATGTCACAGTTGCAGTGGTGCCAATGGCAAGCTGGCTCGCTTCGACACCGCTGCCGAATTGCTCGGCTATCGAAGCTGCGATTTGAGTAGAAGTCGGAGCGTCGATGTCTCCGATTACCCGGATCGTGGGGGAACCAAGGGTGGCTACCTCCCGACCAAAACCCTCCGCTATCAGGTAATAGGCGTCAATCTCGCCATCCTCGATTGCCCTCTTCGCAGAGACTTCGCTCGAAAAGGCCTCGATCGTGAGAGCTCCATCTGCCTCGACTTCCTCGAGAACGCCACTGAACGCCAGGGAGATGTCCGATTGGTCGAGATCCACGATTCCGTACTCGAGACCGAGACCCGTCGCTGTTGCATCGAACGCACTGCCAAAGACCAGGTTGAAGACGAAAGCCAGCACCAATGGTGCGAGGATCCCGAAGATGAACGCCGAGCGGTCACGCACGCGGAGTTTGAGATCCTTCCCGGCTATCAACGTCGCTGCGCTCACGTCTAGTCCCGCAGGGCCTTCCCGGTCAGATGCAGGAAGACGGCCTCGAGGTTCGGCTCGAGCACTTCGACGCCGGCGATCGCGCCTCCCGAGTCGGTGACGCGCGCGAGGAGCTCGGGCAGAATCGAGGAGGCGTCGTCGGTGAGGATGTGAAGTTGATGATCCGATGACGAGGCTTCGGAGACTCCCGCGACCTCCCTGACCGACTCCGCTGCGGCAGTCAGGTCACCACCAGCGCTGATCGTGACCCGGTCCTTCTCACCGATCATCGCAACCAGCTCCCGGCGGGTCCCCTCGGCCTGGAACTTGCCCTCGTCGATGATGGCGACCCGGTCGCAGAGACGCTCGGCCTCCTCCATGTAATGGGTCGTGTAGAGGACCGCCAGCCCCTCGCCGGAAAGGTCTTCCACCGATTCGAGAATCGCATTGCGCGACTGGGGGTCGACGCCCACGGTCGGCTCATCGAGGATGAGCAGTTTCGGCTTGTGGAGAAGACCGATCCCGATGTTGAGACGGCGTTTCATCCCACCGGAGTACTCGTTGACCAGGTCGTCGGAGCGTTCGGCCAGCCCGATCACCACCAGAACCTCGTCGACACGAGCCGTGAGATCGTTGCCACCCATTCCGTACAGCCGTCCGAAGAAAGCCAGATTCTCTCTGGCCGTCAGATCGGGGTAAATCGCCAGGTCCTGGGGTACCAACCCGATCTCGCTCTTACCGACAGTGGAGCGTGTCGAAATAATCTCACCATTGACCCGCACCTCTCCGGCGTCGCCCTCGAGAAGACCGGCGATCATCGAGATCGAGGTGGTCTTTCCAGCACCGTTGGGACCGAGCAGACCGTAGGTTTCACCTTCGGCGATGGTGAAACTCACGCCATCGACTGCGATCAGGTCGCCAAATGCCTTGACCAGGCCCGTCGCCTGGAGAATGTCAGCCAGGGTACGCCTCCAAATCGCCAACGCGACATTACCGGCGTCGGATTGAGCCGAATTCGCCAGTACTCTTTGAGCGTGAGAGCCTATATCCAGACATCTGCCGGGCCCCTTCATTGGCGGGACTACGGAGGCAGCGGTGAGGTCATAGTGCTCGTCCACGGTCTTGGGGGATCGGTCGCCAATTGGGACGCCGTCGGCCCGAGGCTGGCCGACCTGGGTCGAACCGTCGCCCTGGATCTTCCCGGGTTTGGGCTTTCTCCCCCCGCCAAAGACTGGGAACTGGTCACTCACGCCAGGGCCGTGCACTCCTTCATGTCCGAGTTTGCTCCGTCAGCAACTCTTGTCGGCAATTCGATGGGAGGTCTCCTTGCCGAGATGGTTGCCTCTCGAGCTCCCGAGACCGTCGACTCCCTGCTACTCGTTGCACCCGCCACTCCCCCGAGGTTTCCAGATCCGAGGATTCACTGGCCCACCGCAAGACGTCTGGCGCTTCAGGCAACGCCTGGAGTTGGCCGGGCCATGTCGTGGTACTTCCTCAACCGACTCACGCCCCAGGAGCTCGTGAAGCTGAGCCTCGAGACGATCACGCACAAACCCGGCCGGGTACCGATTCAGCTCGTCGAGGAGTTCGTCGCGCTTGCCACCGTGAGGATGGAGCTCCCGTGGGCGGAGGAGGCGGTGCCGAGCACCGGAAGATCCATTGCCAGGATGTTTCGCACGCCGTCCTCGTTTGTCGCCATGATTCGGGAGATCAAGGCGCCGACTCTCGTAGTCCAGGGTCTCGGAGACCACATCGTGTCTCCGACAGCTGTCGAGTGGCTGTGCGCGCTGAGACCCGACTGGCAACTGGTTCAGATGGAGGACACCGGCCACACCCCACAAATGGATGCGCCGATCCGGTTTCTGGCCACGGTGGTCCCCTGGCTCCAGGCTTCTCTGAAGCGTGAAATCACCGCCTAACTAACCTGACGCTATGGCAGGAAAGCTCGGCGAGACCATTGGCGACGAATTCGTTCACCAATTGCCGGACACCGACCCGGTCGAAACCAGTGAGTGGATCGAGTCACTTGATGCGGTGGCCGAGAAGCATGGGCCGGTTCGCGCCCGGTTTCTCCTGGCCAAGCTGCAGGAGAGAGCCCACAAGACCCAGCTCGGGGTTCCCGGAGTCGTCACGACTCCGTACATCAACACCATCCCACCCGAGGAGCAGCCCGAATTCCCCGGTGATGAGCATTTGGAGCGCCGGATCCGAAGATTCATCCGCTGGAACGCCGCAGTCATGGTGGTCAAGGCCAACCACCGCGATAAGGGAATCGGCGGGCATCTCTCCACTTTTGCGTCCTCGGCCACTCTCTACGAGATCGGCTTCAACCATTTCTTCCGGGGCAGGAACGCCCCCGGCGGCGGTGACCACGTCTATATGCAGGGCCATGCCGCCCCGGGGATATATGCGAGGGCATACCTCGAGGGCCGGTTTGAGGAGAAGCATCTCGACAACTTTCGCTTCGAGATCGCCGGCGACGGTCTTTCCTCGTATCCGCACCCGCGTCTCATGCCCGAGTTCTGGGAATACCCGACAGTCTCAATGGGTCTCGGCCCGATCAACTCCATCTATCAGGCCCGATTCAACAAGTACATGCATAATCGGGGGATTGACGACACATCGCTGTCCCGGGTGTGGTGTTTCATAGGGGACGGGGAGACCGATGAGCCCGAGACGCTCGGAGCGATCTCGCTGGCTACTCGAGAGGGTCTCGACAATCTCGTCTGGGTCGTCAACTGCAACCTGCAACGACTCGATGGCCCGGTTCGGGGAAACGGCTCGATCATCAGTGAGCTGGAGGCCGTGTTCCGTGGCGCCGGGTGGAATGTCATCAAGGTCATTTGGGGAAGTGGGTGGGACTCGCTGCTTGCCCAAGACACCGAGGGCGCTCTGGTGGACGTCATGGGCTCCACCGTGGACGGCGAGTACCAGCGGTACAAGGCCGAGGATGGCGGGTACGTCCGCGACCACTTCTTCGGCAAGGATCCCCGCACCAAGGAATTGGTCAGCGACTGGACCGATGATGAGATCTGGGCGCTGCGTCGGGGCGGACTCGACTTCCGCAAGGTCTACGGCGCCTACAAGGTGGCCACAGAGCTCAACAACGGTAAGCCGACCATCATCCTCGCCAAGACGATCAAGGGCTGGACTCTCGGTCCGGATGTCGAGGGTCGTAACGCGACCCACTCCATCAAGGAGTTGACCAACAAACAGCTGCTGGAGCTGCGGTCGACTCTTCATCTCGAGGAAGAGATCCCGATTGAGAGCCTCGACGCCGACAAGGAGCCACCCTATTTCCGGCCCGGTCCGGGAACACCCGAACATGAGTACTTGCACGCGCGCCGCGAGGAGCTCGGCGGGCCCCTTCCGCAGCGTGTCGTCAGCCAAGACGTCTCGTTGAGCCTCCCGGGAGCTGAGACATATGAAGATGTCTACGCCGGCTCGGGAAAAGTCGAGGCGTCGACCACCTCGGCCTTCACGCGTCTATTGCGAAACCTCTCGCGCTCTGCGGAATTTGGGCCACATGTCGTCCCCATCGTCCCCGATGAGGCCAGGACCTTTGGAATGGACTCGCTTTTCCGCGAGATGAAGATCTATGCCTCCTCAGGTCAGCTGTACGACCCCGTCGACGCCGCCATGCTTCTCTCCTACAGCGAGGCTCAGGACGGCCAGATCCTCGAGGAGGGCATTACCGAGTCTGGGTCAATGGCGTCGTGGACCGCGGCGGCCACTTCGTATGCCACCAGGGGCATCCCAATGGTCCCCTTCTTCATCTTCTACTCGATGTTCGGCTTCCAGCGGGTCGGCGACCTGATCTGGAGTGCGAGCGATGCTCGAGCGCGGGGTTTCCTTCTGGGAGCGACCGCGGGACGGACCACTCTTCAGGGTGAGGGACTTCAGCACCAGGATGGGCACAGCCTGGTCCTGGCCTCCACCGTCCCTGTCTGTCAGGCCTACGACCCGGCATTTGCCTATGAAGTGGGGACCATCATCGAACACGGCCTGGAGCGCATGTACGGCGCCGATCCCGAAGACGTCTTCTATTACCTCACCCTCTACAACGAGACCTACGCCCAACCAGAGAAACCGGAAGGCGTGGATCGGGGCATCGTCGACGGGCTCTATCGGTGGGCACCGGCCCCGGACGAGGTTGGCGCCGATCTGAAGATCCTGTTCTCGGGCTCGGCGAATCTGGCCGCCAGGGAAGCTGCCACCGACTTGGCCGAGCATTACGGAGTCGGGGCAGAGCTCTGGTCGGCAACCTCATACAAGAAGCTTCGGGAGGAGGCTCTGGCGGTGGAGCGTTGGAACCGGCTTCACCCAGGCGACGATCCAAAGGTGCCTCTGGCGACACGTCTTCTTTCTCACACCGGTGGACCTACCCTTGCCGTCAGCGACTTCATGACACTCGTCCCCGATCAGATTGCCCGATGGGTGCCGGACGATTTCTCGATACTCGGGACGGACGGCTACGGCCGCTCCGACTCGCGACATGCACTGCGCCGCTTCTTCGAGATCGACGCCGGGCACATAGTGGCGAGTGCACTCTCGGCACTAGCGAAACAAGGCCGTGTCCCGGTCTCAGCAGTCCGCGATGCACTCGATCGATACCACATCGATCCGGAGGCAGACGACCCGGCTCAGGCTTACTGATGGCGACCTACCGTGAGATCGTCGAAGCGGCCCGCAGCGAGATCGAGGAGGTAACCCCCGCTCAGGTGATGAAACGTCTCGACGAGGTAGTCGTGATAGACGTTCGCGAAGCCGACGAGCATCAGCAGGGAGCAATTCCCGACGCCCGGTTCCTCGCCCGTGGCGTCCTGGAGCGCGACATCGCCACGGTCGTCACCCACAGGAAAACCGAACTGGTCCTCTACTGCTCGGGTGGGGCGCGATCGGCGCTGGCTGCCGCGGCTTTGAAGCAGATGGGCTACGAGCGCGTCGTCTCCATAGCCGGTGGGTTTGACCGATGGAAGGCTGAGGGGCTGCCCTGGGGCGATCCTACCGGTCTCACCGTCGATCAACGGATCAGGTACGCCCGTCATGTCCGACTACCCGAAATTGGTGAGACCGGCCAACTCAAATTGCTCGCCGCCCGGGTCCTGCTGGTGGGAGCAGGAGGGTTGGGCTCCCCGGCTGCTCTCTATCTCGCGGCCGCCGGGGTGGGGACGATCGGCATCGTTGACGATGACATCGTCGACCCCTCCAACCTGCAACGTCAGGTGCTTCACAACATCGATCGGGTCGGTATGCCGAAAGTGGAGTCGGCTCGTGAGGCCCTCCTCGCCCTCAACCCCGACATCAAGGTGGAGACGCACCGGGAGCGTCTCATGGCTGCCAACGCCCTGACGATCATGGCCAACTACGACGTGGTGGTCGACGCAGGTGACAACTTCCCGACTCGGTACTTGGTCAACGACACCTCGCTCCATCTGCGAGTCCCGGTTGTCCACGGCTCGATCTTCCGCTTCGAAGGCCAGGCGGCCGTCTTCACGCCATACCAAGGCCCGTGCTACCGGTGTCTCCATCCCGAGCCACCGCCACCCGAGCTCGCCCCATCATGCGCCGAGGCCGGTGTCCTCGGAGTGCTGCCCGGGGTCATAGGCTCGATTCAGGCCATGGAGACAATCAAGGTGCTGCTCGGGATCGGCGACATCCTCTCGGGCCGCCTCCTCGTCTACGACGCTCTAGAACAGGACTTCATGAGCGTGACCGTCAAGCAGGATCCGGGTTGCCCGGCCTGCTCCGATCCTGACCGCCCACCCGCGCTCGTCGATTACGACGAGTTCTGTCGCCACCCAGGCAACGTTGAGCGAGACACTCCATCTGTCTGAACCGCTGCGGCGGCTGATCATCGACCATTGTGCTCAGACCCTTCCCAACGAGGGCTGCGGTCTGATTGCATCTGACGGGAGTGGGAAGGTGGTCGGCATCTATCCGACGGCCAACCTCGACGAGTCACCGACGGGGTACACGGTGCCTCCGCAGGAGCACTTCGCCGCGTTGAGCGACGCCGAGTCGAACGGTTGGGAGTTATCCGGGGTGTTCCACTCCCATCCGCATGGATCGGCCAGACCGTCGATGGTTGACGTGGCAGCCGCCCTCGACCCGGAGTGGGTGTATCTGGTGGTTGGGCTTTTGGGGGAACCGGTGATCCGGGCCTGGCGGATCAGGCAGAGAGAAATCGAAGAAATTTCTCTGATCTAACCCAAATCGGACCTTTCTTGTCACACCCCGGCTGTACAAATCAGGTATGGGAAAGGGAGATGTTCTCAAGCTGGCGATTCAGGCGCTGGAGACTGAAGATCTCGAGTCATTTGTCGCCCGAGGGCTTGGGTGAGGACCTGATTCGGTTTGAGGACATTTCGAGAAGCTTCGAGGCCGAGCGAGCCCGACGTCTGGGAGAATTTGACGAACGGAAGGGATATGTGCTCTTCGGTCACCCTTCGACCGTTTCGTTTCTGAGACATCACGCACGGATGAGCGGTTCACGTGCCAACCTGCTCGTTTCGATGGCCCGGATGGCGCGAAGGTTCAAATCCACATATCTCTCATGGAAGCACGGACAGATCTCCACCGACCAGGCGCATCAACTGTTCCGGGCGGCCGAGCAGACGCCGGACAAGTATCCCGACGCCGAGCGCGTTCTTCTGGAGATCGTCGGTGACACCCCCGAGGAGACCCGTCAGATCCTCGACTACTGGAGACACTCCGTCGACAAGGCGGGTGTGGTCATCGCCGAAGAGCTCCAGTTGGAACGTCGGCGTCTCAACGTCTCCCGGAAGGCCAACGGGATGGTGAGCGGAAGCTTTGAAATGACCGGTCTGGCCGGTGAAACCTTGATGACCGCCCTTGACGCTCTACTGCCGCCTCCCGGCAAAGACGACAACCGAACACCCTCCCAGCGTCGCCACGACGCCCTAGAAGACCTGAGTCGCAGCTTTCTCGAGGAAACCGAAGCCTCGGAGGTGGGTGGG
>JAPUJM010000190.1 GCA_027296205.1 Actinomycetota bacterium | reverse complement strand
CATCATCTTGTTGGTCCGACGCGAGGAGGCCATCGAGCTGCTGGTGATACTTCTCGGCCTCTGGTGGTTGATTCAGGGGGCTTTCATGCTCTTCTCGGTGTTCATCGACCGCGAGGATTGGGGCTGGAAGGTCTTCCTGGGCCTACTCGGTCTGACTGCGGGTGTTGTCGTACTGGCCAACCCGATCGACAGTGCCACCTTCCTGGGTTCGGCACTGGCTATCACCCTGGGTGTCATCGGAGTGATCATCGGGGTATCGGCCGTCTTCGGCTCTTTTCGTGGTGGGGGCTTGGGTGCACTTGTTTTCGGGGTTGTGAGCGGACTCATTGGCCTGCTCTTCCTCTTCAACCCGTCCAGTTCGGCCTCCCTGATGGTGACGCTGTTCGCCATCCTGCTAATCATCGATGGCGTCGGTAGCGTTCTCCTTGCTCTCAAGTATAAATAGCCCATCAACTCATTTCTGAGAGGGCGGCCCATCGGGCCGCCCTCTCAGGTTCGTTGGGCCTGGCGGGGTCTCTGCGAGGTTCGTTAGGCTTCTGGCATGGCCGACCTCAACGCCCGTCACCATGACGTCATCGCCCCCGTCATCGCGTTCAGCACCAAGGTCCACGTTGTCTCTGCGGAAGGCCTCTGGGTCACCGATCCCGAAGGCAATCGTTGGGCCGACTTCGCCTGTGGCACCGCCGTCACCAACCTCGGTCACAGGCACCCTGCCGTTACCGCGGCTGCCCACGCCCAGATCGACGAGGTGATCCACTCCGGGATGATCTTCCACTACGACTCCGTGGTGGAGGCAGCCGAGAGACTTCGCGAGATAACCCCCGCATCCATTCAGAAGTTTGCCTTTGCCAACTCCGGAGCGGAGGCGGTCGAGGCCACGGTGAAGCTGGCCAAGTACACCTCCGGCCGTCAGGGTGTGATTGCATTTCGTGGCGGGTTCCACGGTCGAACCATGGGGTCCGTCGCCTACACCACCTCAAAGGCCAAGTATCGGGATGGTTACCACCCGGTGCTCGGGTCGGTTTTTGTAGCCCCCTTCCCCCATGCTTACCGCTGGGGAATGTCAACGGACGAGGCGACCGATCTGTCCCTGCACGAGTTGACGATGACCTTCAAGCACGTCGTTTCGCCAAAGAACATCGCCTGCTTCCTCGTCGAGCCGGTTCAGGGCGAAGGTGGCTACTACCCGGCACCGCCCAAGTTTCTCGATGCGCTGCGAGAACTGGCCGACGAGCACGGGATCCTTCTCATCTACGACGAAGTGCAATCAGGGTTTGGAAGGACGGCCGAATGGTTTGCCACTGATCACTTCGCTGCCAAGCCCGACATCATGGCGCTTGGCAAGGGAATCGCCAACGGGTTCCCACTCTCGGCATACGGGGCCCCCCGCGAGATGATCGACTCCTGGCCGGCGGGCTCTCACGGCACTACCTACGGAGGCAACCCTGTCGCTGCCGCCGCATCGGTGGCTGTGATGGACACGATGGGCGATCTGTTGCCACATGCCCGCGAACTGTCCCGGCACGCTTTCGACCGGTTCGGTGAGCTAGCCGAACGTCACGAGGCGATCGGCGACGTCCGCGGGCTCGGGCTGATGATCGGCGTGGAGCTCGTCGAGGATCGCGGCACTCGCGTCCCCGACGCCAAGGCGTTCCAGCACGTCCAGGCTCATGCCTTCGACCGTGAGCTCATCATCATCGAGTGCGGCCCCGACGGAAACATCCTCCGCTTCATCCCACCCCTGATAACCACCCTCGAAGAGCTCGACTGGGCCATCGACCTGGTTGACGAGGGTCTCGACAGTTGGGAGAGCACGCGTTCCTGACCTGTGACGCGTCGTCTTTGATCATCGCGCCGCGTAGAAGGCTGGAAGACGACCGAGATGCCCCGATTGCTGGTAGATCGGGTGTGCCTGGTATCATTTGGTAGGTCGCATCGGGTGGAGGCCAGCGCAACGTCGCTTCCCCGGTGATACCACGACCGACTTCTCACCCGGTTGGACTGCCTCTCCAACCGCCCTCGACCCGTATGGCGATGAGTGCCGTTTGGTCGGGCGAGAGCGCAGATCCAACCAACCGCCCCGCCGGGGGTGAGGAGACATCATGACGTCCACGTTTGCCCGTCTCGGGCTACCCGACCCTCTTGTGCAATCTCTTGCTAAACAGGGGATCACCGTGCCCTTCCCTGTCCAGGAGGCGACCATCCCGGATACCCTTGCCGGCAGGGACGTTTGCGGCAAGGCGCCCACCGGATCGGGCAAGACTCTCGCCTTCGGCCTGCCCCTTCTCGCCACGGTCGAAAAGGCCACCAGACAACGGCCCCGCGCCCTCATCCTGGCTCCAACACGAGAGCTGGCCGAGCAGATCAAGCAAGAGTTGGCTCCGCTCGCCAGAACCGTCAACCGCTACATGTTCGCCATCTATGGCGGTGTGGGATACGGCCCCCAGAAGAGCGCCCTCCGCAAGGGTGTCGACGTCCTCGTAGCAACTCCAGGCCGACTCGAAGATCTGATCGAGCAGGGGTCAATCGACCTGAGCGACGTCGATATCGTCGTCGTGGACGAAGCGGACCGCATGGCCGACATGGGATTTCTCCCTGCCGTGCGCCGAATCCTGGACCAGACCTCGTCGAACCGGCAGACAATGCTCTACTCCGCAACGCTCGACGGTGACGTAGCAGTGCTCATTCGTGAGTACCAAAGCAACCCGGCCCATCACGAGACCGGAACGGTAGAGTCGGAGACTGTCGATGCCAGACATCACTTCTGGTTGGTAAAGCACCACGACCGGGTCCAGCACACCGCCGATCTGGTCGACGAGATGGGGAAAACCATCGTGTTCACACGCACTCGCCACGGTGCCGACCGGCTCACTCGCCAACTCGACAAGGCGGGCATTGACGCAGTGGCCATCCATGGAGGACGCTCACAGAACCAACGCAACAGAGCCCTGCAGGCATTCTCATCTGGCAGGGCGCAGGCACTCATCGCCACCGACGTTGCCGCCCGAGGAATTCACGTCGACGCAGTGGCATCGGTCATCCACTTCGATCCTGCGGGCGACCACAAGGATTACCTCCATCGGTCGGGACGGACGGCTCGTGCCGGGGCTTCCGGGACAGTTGTCAGCCTGGTAACCGGCGAACAGCGACGGTCGGTTCAGCACATGCAAAGAGCCCTCAGAATGGATGCACGCATCGAAGCGCCTCGAATGGATGACCTTCATGACGCCGGCCATCGCATCGGCGAACCATCACCCGGGCCCAAGACGCCAAGACCGTCCTCCGAGCGGCCTGCTGCCAAGACCAAGAGTCCGAACCGTCGTAGCCCCTCAGGCGCACAGAGTCTCTATGTGTCAAACCTCCCGTGGGGAGCGACCACTGACGAGCTGGCAGCACTTTTCGGGCGCTACGGCAAGGTCCACGAGACAACCATCATCGCCCATCCGCGAACTGGCCGCTCCAAGGGATTCGGTTTCGTCGAGATGGGAGCCTCTGACGCACGAACAGCGGTCAAAGAACTGCATGGCTCGGTAATGGGCGGACGGGACCTCACCGTTCGACCCGCCCGGCCAAAGGGTCATCGAGGCTGACACCTGCGGCCAGATCCCTTCCGCCGATGCGTCAACTCGGCCATGAGTTGATCACCCAGAACACTCCGACCACCACGGCCAACACACCCGACCCGTACATCAGCCTGGTCACCCATTCCGAGCCGCTGCGACGGACCACCACCCCAAGGCCAAAGGCGAACATGCTCATGCCTACCACCGACGCGAGCAGAAAGGCCACCAGGTAGATGACGGCCTGAGTGGTTGGCAATGCCAGGGCCGGCAACACACCAAACAGATATCCCGAGCCGGCCATGCCATGGAAGATCCCGACTCCCAGAGCCGCGTGATGATGAGTCCGATCATCGGGCTCATGTGGGTGGAGATGTCTATGAGATATCGCGTCGTGGACATGGGGGTGATCGTGAATCTCGACCCGACCGGCTCGATAGATGGCCCAGAAGCCGACTCCGATCAGGAGAAACCCGACAATAAACTCGGCCCACATCGACCAGGCGTTGATGTCGGCAAGGCTTCGCAAGAGAAGCCCCACGCCTCCAACGACTGTCACTCCGATGCCGTGCCCCAATCCCCAAAACCCACCGATTCGCCCGGCCTGCGAAGGATCCTGCACCGCGATGGGGGCCAGGGCGGCCAGATGATCAACCCCGGAAAACACGTGAAGGATGCCGGCGGCGAGTCCGGTGAGGATTGGAATCATCCCGGGGCACCGTAGTTACCGGGGGAACCATCCGAGATGATGAATCATCTAACCGGCATGAGAAGGAAGTCACTCGCACTGCTCGCAATGGCGGCACTGTCACTATCAGCTTGCGGTGAGGGGGGAGGCTCTGGGACGGAGCTTCCCACCGATCCCGACGCGCCTGTCATTCAGGTCCGCTCCGAAGGGGGATTCCTTCCCATGGAACTGGTTCTCGGCAGAGGCCCCCGATATACCCTCGTCGCCGATGGGCGACTACTCATCCACCAAGGGCCGGTCATCGCGATCTACCCGGGACCGCTTCTTCCCAACTATCTGGTGAGTCAAATCAACGAGGATCAGATGAACACCGTCCTGGAGCTCGTCGACGAGATCGGGCTTCCTGAGATGGAGGACCAGATCGACGACACCGCCGCCCGCCTTGTCGCCGACGCCACCACCGAAGTAGTCACTTATTGGGATAGTGAGGGGGAACACTCATATTCGGTCTATGCCCTCGGGATTGAGCCGGACTCCTCCAACCCCTCGACCGACGCCTTCACCGAGCTCCTGGTGGTGCTGGACCAGCTTGCCGCCCAGGGGAATGCCGCTCCCTACCAGCCAGAGCGTGTCCAGATGATCGCCGGCCTCGGCTTCGCCGACCCCGAGTTCGGGGATGTGCGCGATTGGCCGCTGGACAACACCGATTTCTCCGACTGGGAAACCCTGCCCAACGAATGGGTGTGCACCACGTATGGGCCCGACGTGCTCGACACGTTCGCTGACGCCAACCAGGCCACACAGTGGACCCATCCCGATCCGATGATGGACGCCCCAGCGATCACACTCCTGGTGCGACCGCTGCACCCGGGCGAGCCGGACTGCCCTAGCTTCTAAAACCCTCTTTGTGAAGATCTACGCGGGTTATGGCCGCGCGAATCCTCACAAAACGAGATAGGAGATCACTCGGCAACCACCGGGACTTTGGCCATCGCCTCGGTGATGCGCTCTTCCGGAAGCTCATAGTCGACGAGCTCGCCATTGAAGAACGCCTGATAGGCGGCCATGTCGAAGTGGCCGTGGCCACTGAGGTTGAAAAGGATCACCTTCTCCTCGCCCGACTCCTTGGCCTTCTCGGCTTCTGTCATCGCCGACGCCACGGCGTGGGTTGGCTCGGGACCGGGGATGATTCCCTCGGCCCTGGCGAACTTCACCGCGCTGGCGAAAGTCTCCGTCTGATGTAGGGCCTCGGACTCGATAATCCCAAGCTCATGGAGATGGGAGACCAGCGGCGCCATCCCGTGATAGCGAAGTCCACCCGCATGGATGGGATCGGGGATGAATGGGTGCCCGAGGGTGTGCATCTTGACCAGTGGCGTCATCTGACCGGTGTCACCAAAATCGAACTGGTAGCTACCCCGCGTCAGCGAGGGTGCAGCTGCTGGTTCGACGGCGCGAATGACAGGGTCCATCCTCCCGGCCAGCTTCTCCCTCACGAACGGGAAGACGAGACCCGAGAAGTTCGACCCACCGCCGGCGCAGCCGATGATCACATCGGGGGTCTCATCGACCATGGCGAGTTGCTTGAGGGCCTCCTCGCCAATAATCGTCTGATGCATCAACACGAAGTCGAGAACCGACCCCAACGAGTATTTGACGTCCTCGTTGGTCGCGGCGACCTCGACCGCCTCGGAGATGGCTATGCCAAGACTGCCCGGGGTTTCCGGGTCCTCTTCGAGAACCGAGCGGCCATATTGAGTGTTGGTCGACGGTGACGGGTGGATGGTGGCCCCGAACGTCTCGATCATCGCCTTCCGGGACGGCTTCTGATCGTAGGAGGCACGGACCATGTAGACCTCGCAGTCGAGGCCGAAAAGGGAACAGGCGAAGGCAAGGGCGGAACCCCACTGACCGGCCCCGGTCTCGGTCGACAGCTTCTTCACCCCTGCCTTGGCGTTGTAATAGGCCTGGGGGACCGCGGTGTTTGGCTTGTGTGATCCGACAGGGCTGACCCCCTCGTACTTGTAGTAGATGCGGGCAGGCCCGCCGATCATCGCCTCTAGTCCGTGAGCCCGATAGAGCGGAGACGGCCGCCAGAGCCGATAAACCTCAAGGACCTCCTCCGGGATCTCGATATAGCTGTCCTCCGAGACCAGCTGCAAGATGAGATCCATCGGGAACAGCGGGGCCAGATCGTCGGGACCAACCGGCTCATGGGTTCCCGGGTGGAGGACCGGCGGCGGCGGCGAGGGCAGGTCGGGGACGATGTTGTACCAGAGAGTTTGAAGCACGGCATCCGGAAGAACGATTGTTGTGGCCATCAGGGAACCCTACGCGCATAGAACCCGGCTTGTCTTCGCTTGTGCTGCCAGCCTGAGGTTGTACGGCCCGGATACGGGCCGTACAACCTTAGGTTCGGGGTTTCAGTCTTCGCTGGAGGTGGCTGCCTTTTCGGCGATATCGCTGACGATGTCGGCATTGGCCAGGGTTGTGACGTCGCCAAACTGTCGGTTTTCGGAGATGTCCTGAAGGAGACGACGCATGATCTTGCCCGACCTCGTCTTGGGAAGGTCATTGGTGAAGACGATCGACTTGGGTTTGCCGATGGGGCCGATCACCTTGGCCACATGATCCCGCAGTTCTGACAAAAGATCCTGGTCACCGGTGACCGAGCTCTTGAGTGTGACGAAGGCGGCGATTGCCTGCCCCGTTATCTCATCCTTGCGGCCTACCACCGCCGCTTCTGCGACGGCCGGGTGACTGACCAGTGCCGACTCCACCTCAGTCGTCGAGATGTTGTGACCGGAGACCAGCATGATGTCGTCAACACGACCCAGCAGCCAGTAATAGCCCTCATCGTCGCGCTTGCATCCGTCTCCCGGAAAGTACCGACCGGGGAACTTCGTCCAGTAGGTGTCGACGTATCGTTGATCGTCCCCGTAGATCGTCCGGGCCATCGACGGCCACGGTTCGGTGATGATGAGGAACCCGCCACCGCCAAGCGGAACCGACTCCCCACCCTCATCAACGACATCTGCGCCGATTCCCGGAAACGGGAATGTGGCCGAGCCGGGCTTGGTGGTGATGACTCCGGGCAGGGGCGTGATCATGATGCACCCGGTTTCGGTCTGCCACCAGGTGTCGACAATCGGGGCCGAGCCACCGCCGATGTGCTCGTTGTACCAGATCCAAGCCTCGGGATTGATCGGCTCGCCGACCGTCCCTATCAGTCTCAGCGATGAGAGATCGTGTTTGGCGACATGCTCGTCGCCCCATTTCATGAAGGCGCGAATCGCGGTGGGAGCGGTGTAGAAGATCGTGATCCCGTAGTCCTCGATTATCTGCCAGAGCCGGTCGAGGTTCGGGTAGTTGGGAGCACCCTCGTACATCACACCGGTCGTTCGGTTGGCCAACGGCCCGTAGACGATGTAGCTGTGACCGGTCACCCAGCCAATGTCGGCGGCGCACCAGTAGATGTCCGAGTCGGGCTTGATGTCGAACACGTAGGAGTGGGTCGTGGTCACCCCCGCCAGATAGCCCGCCTGGGTGTGAACGATCCCCTTTGGCTTCCCGGTTGTTCCCGAGGTGTAGAGGACGTAGAGCGGGTCTTCGGCGTTGAGCACCTCTGGCTCACACTCGTCGGGCTGTCCTTCAACCAGATCGTGCCACCACACGTCGCGACTGTCCGTCATGGCCACGCCGTGGTCGGTGCGTCTCAACACCACCACGTGCTCGATACCGGGTGTCGAGGCGACCGCTGTGTCGGTGTTCTCCTTCAATGGAACGACGTTGCCACCACGCCAGGCGCCGTCCTGGGTGATGACAAGTCTCGCGTCGAGATCGAGGATCCGGCTCGCCAGGGCCTCGGAGGAGAAGCCGCCGAACACGACGGAATGGACGACGCCCAGACGGGCGCAGGCGAGCATCGCTATCGGGAGCTCGGGAACCATTCCCATGTATACGGCGACGCGATCGCCTTTCTGCAGACCGAGACTCTTGAGACCGTTGGCAAACCGGCTCACCTCGTCAGCGAGGTCCTGGTAGGTCAGCGCCCGGGTATCACCGGGTTCGCCAATCCAGTGATATGCGATTTGATCACCGTGCTCCTCGAGGTGTCGGTCGAGGCAGTTGTACGCCAGATTGAGCTCGCCGTCCTTGAACCATTTGAAGAAGGGCGGGTTGGAGTCGTCGAGGATCTCCGTTGGTTCTTTGAACCAGGTGATCCTGTCCAGCGCCTGCTCCATCCAGAAGGCCCGGGTGTCGGCCGCCGCCTCCTCATGGATGCCCGGCCTGGCATTGGCCTGGGCCACGAACTCGTCGGACGGCGGGAAAATACGATCTTCCTGGAGCAGGTTCTCGAGAGCCTGCGACATGATCTACTCCTCCTCGAGAGAACGGTGGCCCGAACTTACCAGTGACCGGGCACGCCACCACATGAGAACACCGGCGAAGGCGGCGATGTAGAAGAAAACGTCGCCAACAATGGCGTAGAGCGATCCACCTGTCGGGTTGATTATTCCCGTGATGATCTGTTGGGTCCCCAATCCCGATACATCGCTGACGATCATCCCGCTGGCGTCGATCACCGTCGACTTCCCTGTCACCGCCGAATGGACCACAGGGACCCTCAGCTCGGCGGCTCTCATCCGGGTCATGCCAATGAGCTGTTCCGAGGCCGGCGTTATGCCGTAGGAGCCCTCGTTGGTCGCAACGACAATCACTTCTGCGCCAGCCCTCACGTGCTGGCGGGCATAACGCGAAAACGACCCTTCGAACGAAACCACAGATCCGAGTTCGAACGTCCCCAGGTCGAAAACCACGGCTCCTTCACCGGGAATCATGTCTCGAGGGACCTGAGCCAGCGCGGGGATCCAATCGAACAGAGGTCGAAAGGGGATGTACTCGCCAAAGGGAACGGGGTGTTGCTTGCGGTACTCACCGACGATCTCGCCATCGGGGCTGAAAACGACGTTGGCGTTGATCCACTCGGTGTCGCTGAGCCGCCGGTCACTCCCAACCAGCATCCAGGCTCCGATGCGACGCGCTTGCTCACCTATTGCCTGGCCTATCTCCGGATTCTGAACCGGGTCGGCGTTGGCCCCGCCCGTCGACCCCTCCGACCACACGACGAGGTCGGCTTCACCTGGGAGAATCATCATGGTGAGAGCGAGATGCTGTTGGTAGGTGCGCAGACGCTCGTCGGGGGGGCAATGCTGGAACGGACATGGTGTAGAGCCCTGGATGATCACAACCCGCTCTCCGGCGGCGCCCTCGACCGAAGACAGACCGCCCGGCAACGCACCCAGCACCACCAAGACACCAAGGAATGGAGCGACCCACAGCCACCGCCTCCGCTCGCCTTGGATCAACAGCACCAAGGAGACAGCGACTGCCACGACGATGACGGTCCAGCCACTGGCTCCAATCAGGGAGGCGCCGCCACGCGCCCACGCCTGATCCGACAATGCGTTCCCTGCCCCACCCCACTCGAACCCACCGAAGGGGACGCTGTAGCGGATCAGTTCCATGACGGCCCATCCGCCCACCGCCAAAACCAGCCACACCCCGGGGGGACGGTCGTTGTAATGGGACAACCACCAGGCGTAGGCCGCCGGAAAAGCGGCTTGAAGCAGAACCAGTGGCACCAACGCCACCAGGCCGAGCTCTGAGATCCACCAGATGAGCCCGACGAAGAACGCAAGGCCATAGACCGTGCCGACAAGCAGGCCATGTAGATGACTCGAGGCGAGGCGCAACCCGAGGAGGAACAAGGTGATCCCGATCACGATCAGCCACCCGGGGCCGAATGGTGGGAACGCCAGCACCGAAACCACTGCACCCGCTATGCCAAGACCAACCGCTTTCACGGCGGGGAGGGTAGGTAAATTTCCGTTCTTGGTGCATGACGCGTCGTATTTGATCGCTACCCCGTGGAGAAGCCAGCTCCGTAGAGTCCTATCAATGTGGGAAGGTGATGTATGGGTTGCGGTGAGGGCCGCACGCTCCGGTGCCGACATCGTCCAGGCCGGTTTCTTTGAGCCGCTCGACACCGAGCTCAAAGGGGTGGTCGATCCGGTCACCCAGGTCGATCTCGACGCTGAGGCCGCCATCCGCTCGATTATCGCCGCCCACTTTCCCGAGGATTCGATACTCGGTGAGGAGGAAGGGGGTGAGGACTGGCGCTCGAAGCGTGTCTGGATCGTCGATCCGCTCGACGGCACGGTCAACTACATCCATCGCATCCCCCACGTTGCGGTCTCGATTGCCCTCTGGGACAACGGGAGGCCGCTGGTGGGTGTCATCATCGATGTCGCCCGGAACGACGAGTACGTGGCGGTTGCAGGCGAAGGGGCCTCGATGAATGGAGCACCGATTCACGTGTCCGAGACCGCACAACTAGGTAACTCGCTGATCGTCACCGGATTCCCCTACGACCGGCGCGAGCACGCACGCGCCTATCTGAAGGTCGTCGAGGAGGTGATGCTTCTCAGTCGAGGCACTAGACGGCTCGGCGCTGCTGCGCTGGATCTCGCCTGGGTAGCTAGCGGTCGCTTCGACGCCTACTGGGAACACGGCGGCAGATATGGAGTCAAGCCGTGGGACCTCGCCGCCGGAAGCCTGCTGGTGACCGAGGCCGGCGGGCAGTTCACCGATCACGTCGGCAAGACCAACCTTCTCGAGAGCTCTGTCTTTGTGGCCAGCAACGGCAAGGTACACGAAGAGCTTCGCAGTGTCGTCGCCCACCACATACCCGAGCATCTTCTTTGATGTATCACGACCACCACTTCCACCCATTCGGGTATGCCTCATTGGTCAGAGGCCTCGAGCTGATGAGTGCCGGCGATCTCAGCGAAGTGCTGGCCAGGGTTGAGAACCATGCGGAACAAGTCGAAGGTCCGATTATCGGGCAGCGGCTGAACGACGAGACCGTGACGGAGCTGAGACTTCCGACTGCCACCGATATCGACGACGTCGTGGCCGATCGTCCCGTGCTTCTCTACCGGTATTGCGGCCATATCGCTGTCGCCAACAGCGCAGCCCTGGCGGTGGCCGGCATCGACGCGGGCACCGCCGATCCCCACCGCGGCGCCTTTGACCGAGACAGTTCGGGACAACCCAATGGGATACTCAGAGAAACCGCCGTCAGTGTCGTTTCCCGAGCGCTTGCTCCGCAGGTACCGGCCCCGTCCGACTCCGAGATAATCGACGCCCTGGCCGGCTTGACCGAGATGGGCATTGGATCGGTCACCGGGATCATCTCAACCGGCGAGCCGGTGTGGTGCGGTATCGGCAACGAGGTCGAGACGCTGGCCCGCCTGGCGCCAAACCTGCCGATCGACATCGACGTCCTGGTTATCGCCGAAACAGCTGCGGACCTGACCAAAGCCAAAAAGCGGATTGACCGAGCCGAAGGGCGTATCCGCTTCCTTGGGTGGAAGGATTTTTCCGACGGCAGCCTCGGCGGGCATACGGCGGCTATGTACGAGCCGTACTCGGACCGAGCCGACACCCGGGGCATCGACCGACTCGACCGCCGGCGTGCAGCCGAGATGGGACAGACTTCCCTCGATCTCGGAGGTGTGGTCGCCATCCATGCGATAGGTGACCGGGCCAACGACGCAGTCCTCGATGTCTTCGACGACTTGATTCGCGATGGCGCCGACCCGACAAGACTCCGAGTCGAGCACGCCTCCATCCTCACCAGGCCGGCCATCGACCGAATGGCGAGCCTCGGCATCACAGCCTCAATCCAACCAGCGTTCCTTGCCTCGGAGGAGACATGGCTGGTGAAAAGGCTCGGAGACGATCGCATGAGTCGTGCCTACCCGTTCCGCTCGCTGGCAGAGGCGGGGGTAACTCTTGTCGGCGGAAGCGACTCACCCGTCGAACTGCCCGACCCGGCAACCGGCATCGACGCCGCCGTCGACAGACACGGCATCAACACATCAGAGGCTCTCTCCAGGGAAGCCGCCGAGGCTCTATTCAGCCCACCCGACCGTTGAGTCGGTCGGCCGCCACTACCCTTTCTGGCTTCCATGTCGCATTACCTCACTCTTACTCCTGCCCAAATAGAAGCCGGGACCGATCAGGCGATCGCCGATGCCCGAGCAGTTCTCGACGAGCTCGCCGCACCCAAGGACCAGCGGACATTCGAGAACACGATGAAGCCGCTGGATCGCATTGCCGACATCCTCGCCCATGCCACCACCAAGTACTCCTTTCCCGGTTACGTCCACTCGGACAAGGAGGTCAGGGCCGCGGCCAAGACATCAGAGGAAATGCAGACGAAGTTCGGCGTCGACATGGTCTTCCGAGACGACCTCAACAGCGCCGTGACGGAATATGCCGAAACCGATGAGGCCAAGAGCCTCCAAGGTGAGAAGGGACGTTTTCTCGAGTTCTCACTTCGCGATCTGCGTCGAGCCGGTCACGACCTCGATTCCGACACCCGGGCGGCAGTCAAGGAGAAGACAGAGCGACTCGTGGAGTTGGGTGTTCGCTTTCAGCAGAACGTCGACGAATGGGACGACTGGATTCTCTGCACCAGGGATGATCTCGACGGTCTCCCCGACAGCTTCATCGACGCTCTCGAGACAGATGAGGAAACGGGTAGATACAAGGTCACCATCGCATACCCGCACTTGATCCCCTTTACCGAGAACGCCACCCGCCGTGATCTCCGCGAGGAGCTGCGTTTCAAGTTCAACACCGTCGCAGTCGAGGACAACAGGAAGATCCTCGACGAGGCCATCCAACTCCGACAGGAGATCGCCGAGGCGTTCGGGCATCCCACATGGGCTCACCATCGTCTCGAGGAGCGGATGGCCAAGGATCCCGGTCGCGTGAAGGCGTTCTACGCCGACCTCATCGATCCGCTGACAGTGAAGGGGAAGCAGGAGGTCGCCGTCATCTCTGCGCTCCTCGAAGCCGACACCGGCGAAACCAGGGTTCAGGGCTGGGACTGGGGCTACTACGACACCCAGCAGCGCAAGACCGACTACGGGGTCGACAACTTCGAAGTGGCCAAGTACTTCCCCCTCCCCCAGGTCTTGGACGGAATGTTCCAGCTCACATCGGAGATGTTCGGCAT
>JAPUJM010000019.1 GCA_027296205.1 Actinomycetota bacterium | reverse complement strand
GCTCCCGAGTGGGCTTGGACGTTGACGTACTCGGCGCCAAACAGCTCCTTGGCGCGGTCAATGGCCAACTGCTCCATTTCGTCGACGACCTGACAGCCCTCGTAGTAACGGCGACCCGGATAACCCTCGGCATACTTGTTGGTGAAGACCGAACCCGACGCCGTCATGACTGCTGGTGACGCAAAGTTCTCCGAGGCGATGAGGTGAATGTGGGTGTTTTGCCGCTCGAGGTCCTTGCGAATGAGCCCGGCAATGGCGGGATCGACATGCTCGATGGTATCCATGGAGATCATGGAGCGAGCGTAACCGTCAGATCGGAATTGGCCCCTCTCGGAGAACCACCGGCTGATCGCCGGTGACATCCACAACAGTTGACGCCTCTCCCCCGGAGCACTTGCCTTCGAGGTAGACCGCGATCTCTTCGCCAAAGATTCGCCGCGCCTCGGTATCACTCAGAGCCTCTTTCCCACCGGATCGGTTGGCCGATGTGACCGCGAGCGGCCCGGTACGCTCGAGAAGCTCGCGGGCCACCGGGTGGTCCGGGACTCGGATACCGACCGTTCGAAGATGGTCGTCGCCCACCCAGTCAGAGAGAATCACCCTCGGTTTGACCACCATTGTCAACGGGCCGGGCCAATGGTCCCTCGCCAATTCCTCGCCCGCCCCAACGATCTCGCCGATCGACTTTGCCTGTTCCACGGTGGCGACCAGCAAACCGACCGGTATGTGTTCCGGTCTCCCCTTGATCTCGAATAGACGACTCACCGCCTCCTGCTCCAGTGGGTCAACCCCGAGTCCGTAGACCGTGTCGGTGGGGATCCCAACGACCTGCCCGGAGTGAATGGCCGCGGCGGCCTCGCCTATCACGGCTTGACGGCGACGACGTACCGATCGCGGCCCGCCATGTCCTGTCGCACCACTGCGGGGAGATCCCTGAAGCAACCGCTGGCCGACACCCCCTGAGTATCACCTATCTCGCAAACCACGACTCCCCCCGGTCGCAGCCACTCGGCGACCGATGCGCCAATTCGCTCAATGACTTCGAGACCCGTCGGGCCGCTGATCAGCGCCACCCTCGGCTCCTGCTGGACGTCGATCGGCAAGGTCTCGAAATCGATCTCCGATACGTATGGCGGGTTGGCCACCACCAGGTCTACCTCACCAAGCAAAGACACCGGCAAAGGATCAAAGAGGTCACCCGTCGCCAGGTAGATATCGAGACTCGTGGCGTGTCTATTGGCGAGGGCGACATCGATCGCATCCGCAGAGACATCGGTGGCAAAAACCGATGCTCCGGGAAACTCGTTCTTGAGCGCCAGCGCCAGGGCGCCGGATCCGGTGCAAAGATCGAGAATCACCTCCGGATGGCGGACCATTCGAGAAGCGATGTCGAATAGACCTTCCGTCTCGGGCCGGGGAACCAGCACGCGGTCGTCGACCCGCAGCTGAAGGGGTCCGAACGCCGCACTTCCCTCGATGTACTGCAGTGGCTCGCCGCTTTTTCGGCGCTCGATCAGCTTCTTCAACGGCTGATCCGCGCTGACCAGGGCCTCGAGGCGACTGAGCTCATGCTCCGGGATGGAGTCCATCGCCCCCAAGTCTGACACCTCCCGACACATTCGGTGGCGATAATCGCCCGAAACGATCCCGACGGAACGACTACCAGATGAGCCTGAGGTTGTTCAGCCCATATACGGGCCATACAACCTGAGGTTCGCCAAAGCAGAACAGCTAGACGCCAGCAACATCACGTCTAGGTATGAATAGCCCGCGGTTGATCACTCGCCTTTGGCGAGCCGCTGAGCCTGTTCGTCTGCGGTGAGAGCGTCGACGAAGCCGTCGAGGTCGCCTTCGAGAATCCGGTCGAGGCGGCGAATCGTCAACCCGATGCGATGGTCGGTGACCCGGTTACCCTTGTAGTTGTAGGTCCGAATCTTCTCCGACCGACCACCGGTTCCTACTTGGGTGCGACGCTCCCCCGCCAACTCGGCCTGCGCTCGCTCCTGTTCGGCTTGAAGCAGCCGTGCTCGCAAAACCCGCCACGCCTTTTCCTTGTTCTGCAGCTGGCTCTTCTCGTCCTGCATCGAGACAACGAGACCCGACGGTTCGTGAGTCAGCCGCACCGCGGAGTCGGTGGTGTTCACCGATTGCCCTCCGGGCCCGGTTGACCGATACACGTCGACTCTCACCTCGCTGGGATCGATCTGGATATCGACTTCTTCCGCTTCCGGCAGCACGGCCACCGTGGCGGTCGACGTGTGAATCCGCCCCTGCGACTCTGTTTTGGGAACACGCTGAACCCGGTGAACTCCGCCTTCGTACTTGAGTCTGGAATATGCGCCGCGACCCTTCACCGCGACGATGACCTTGTCGTAGCCACCCGTCTCCGACGGGGACGAGTCCAGGCCCTCAATCTCGAATCCGAGCCGGTCGGCGTACTTCTCATACATCCGAAGCAAATCACCGGCCCAGATCGCGGCCTCGTCACCTCCAGCCGCCGAACGGATCTCGAGAATGACATCCTTCTTGTCGTTGGGGTCGGTCGGGATCAGGGCCACCCTTATCCGATTTTCTACACCCTCGATCTCGGATTCGAGTTCTTCGGCGAGGACCGCCATGTCGGGATCGCTCGCCATATCGCGAGCGTCATCGAGATCGGTTTTGACCTGCCGCCATAGACGTATGTCACCGACAACATCTCTCAGGTCGGCGTGTCTCTTCCCCAACTCCGCGAGCTTGGTCGGATCGGAGAGCACTTCCGGGTCGCCAAGTGATGCCTCGACTTCTTCGAAGACAGACTCAATCTCACCCAACCGGACCTCGAATGCAGGATCCATCACCTCTCCCGGCCGAAGACGTCGTCTCGGGCAGCGACGGCAGCGTCGGGAACACCGCCCCGATTGACTACCTCGAGGGCGGACTCTGCGTCGAGGGCGACCATGAGACTGGATACTGCCACTTCGATCTGAGACTCATCGGGCACCGCCGTGGTCAGCTTCTGAAGCCAGATACCGGGTGCTGCCAGGACACGAGCGAGCCCGCCACCGGGCCTCGTCCCCGACCAGCGGAGCAGTTCGTAGGCGAATCCCGCAATGATCGGAATGCCGATCAGACGGGATGCAACGAGGAACAGGATCCCGCTCGGAACGCCAAAGAAAGTGAAGAAGATGATCGACCCGAGCACGACGATGAGCAGGAAACTGGTGCCACAGCGGGGATGTTCCGGTCGGTAACGGGCAACCGATTCAACGCTGAGCGGTTCGCCGGCCTCATAGGCATGGATCGACATGTGCTCGGCCCCGTGATACTCGAAAACACGGGCGATTTCCCTGGAACGACCGATCAGCCAGAGGTAGCCCACGAACAGGGACAGGCGGAATAGCCCCTCGGCGATGTTGAAGAGGATCCCCGAGTTGTCGGCGACGACGCTGGCCGCAAACGCGGGAAGAAGGATGAAGACACCGGCGAAGAACGCCAGTGCCAATGTCATGGTCCACCCGATCTGGGCGCCTGTGAGGGGTTCTTCCTCTTCATCCGTGGCCTTCTGAGCCGACCATGAGAGCGCTTTGAAACCCAGGCTGAGAGATTCGCCGAGCACAAGGATGCCGCGGACCAGTGGAACTCGCGCCCATCGGTTCCGCTCGCTGAGTCTGGCCAGCTCGTCGCGGCGAGCGGTGATCTGGCCATCGGGCTGGCGGACGGCAACAGCCCACGCCGCCGGGGCGCGCATCATCACGCCCTCTAGAACGGCTTGACCTCCGACGGTCTTCGTCGGATCGATGTGACCACTCCCCTCAGGGACGGTCGGCTCACTCTGAGTCAGTGGCCTCTGCCCCGGCGTCAGAGTCTCCAGCCTTGGTGAAGGTGCTCTTGCCGTACCGCTTCTGGAAGCGCTCGACGCGACCTCCGGTGTCAACCAGCTTCTGCTTGCCGGTGTAGAAGGGGTGGCATTCGTTGCAGAGCTCGATGTGCATATCACCAGGCTTGGTGCTCCGAGTGGCGAAGGTGTTCCCACACGAGCAGGTCACGTTGGTCACGTCATAGGTTGGGTGAATGTCGGTCTTCACGCTGTCTCCTAGCTCAGCCGGTGGTCTTCGCCACTTCGGCGAGGAACTCGGCATTGGACTTCGTTGTCTTGAGCCGATCGATCAATAGCTCGATAGCTGCACCTGGCTCCAGCGCCAGCAGCACCCTACGAAGCTTCCAGACCTGACTCAGCTCAGCCCTGTCAAACAGAAGCTCTTCCTTTCTTGTTCCCGACGACGCGATGTCGACGGCCGGATAGATGCGCTTGTCCGCCAGCTTGCGATCGAGACGAAGTTCCATGTTTCCGGTGCCCTTGAACTCCTCGAAGATGACCTCGTCCATCTTGGAGCCGGTGTCGATGAGGGCGGTTGCCAGAATCGTGAGTGAGCCACCCTCCTCGAGGTTTCGAGCGGCGCCGAAGAACCGCTTCGGCGGATACAAGGCCTGGGAATCGATACCACCGGAGAGGATGCGACCCGATGCTGGAGTCGCCAGGTTGTGAGCTCGGGCGAGCCGGGTGATGGAGTCGAGAATGATGACGACATCGGCTCCCGACTCTACGAGTCGCTTGGCGCGCTCGATGGCGAGCTCCGACACCTGGGTGTGCTCTTCAGCGGGACGGTCGAAAGTCGAGTAGACGACCTCTCCCTTCACCGACCGCTGCATGTCGGTGACCTCTTCGGGACGCTCGTCCACAAGGACCACCATCAGGTGGCACTCGGGGTTATTGGCGGTGATCGACTGGGCGATCTCCTGGAGAACCGTGGTCTTACCGGCCTTCGATGGTGAGACGATCAGCCCGCGCTGGCCCTTGCCTATGGGTGCGATCAGGTCGATGATCCGGGTGAGAACGTTGTTCGAATTGCCCTCCACCTCGAGCCGGAGACGCTCATCCGGGAAGAGCGGTGTCAGCTTTTCGAATCTTGGCCGCTTCATCGCCTCGTCGGGATCCACCCCATTTACCTTGGCGATTCGGACGGCTGCGGGAAACTTCTCCTTGGAGCGAGGAGGGCGAATCGGACCGGAGACGATATCGCCCTTGCGGAGACGAAATTTCCGAACCTGGTTGGCAGATACGTAGACGTCGGTCTCGCCGGAGACGTAGCCGGTCACTCGGAGAAAGCCGTATCCCTCCGGAAGGATGTCCAGAAGACCCTCGCGGACTTCGAGATCGCCTTCGGGGATCTGCTCCTCGTCACGACGCCGACGATTGCGACGACGCTGACCTTGATCGCCTTGACCGTCACGCTGGCCACCTTGGCCACCACGTTGACCGTCACGCTGACGTGGGCCGGCACCGTCTCTGGGCGCGGATCCGGCACCTGAGTCATCGGCTGCGGGCCTTTCGGAGCGAGGAGTGGCCTTGGGAAGGTCGACAACCTCGGTTGGAGTGTCCTCGACGAAGTGACCGGCGTTCATAAGCGCCGTGATCAGCTTCGACTTCTGGAGTCCGTCGGTTTCGAGTTCGGCTGCCTGGGCAATCTCCCTCAGTTCATCGATGGACTTGCTCTGTAGCTGAGCTCGTGTAGTCATTGGATCCTTTGTGAATCGTCCCTCTTCGAGGGGGTCCAATCGGATGGAGAACCACCGCGACGTAACCAAACAAAGGGCGCGCCTTCGCTGGCTATTGCGGGTGGGTCGCTGCCAAATCCGGGACTGGCAACTGCCACCATAGTAGTCGCTCGCCAATTCTTCGCAAAGCAGAAGCCGGTATCTCTATCGGATCAGCATGTCCAGCTCTGAAGGACTGGCGTCGATCGTCACCACTCGTTCGGGAAGATCCATGAGCCGATCAAAGCCCGGAGGGAGCTCCGGACGCCGGCCAACGGCGCCGAAGACGACGTCCCCGAACTTGGCTGGATGTGCAGTGGACACAACCAAGTTAGGCCGGTCCCCGGGGTTGTCGGCACCAGCCCTCCAGGAGGTGGCCGTGTGAGGGTCGAGAACATAACCGTGAACTCCGGAGACCGTGGCAATCGTCTCCCGAATTTCGGCGTCATTCGACCAGCCCGCCAAAAACTCGGCGGTGGGATCCTTCCCAAACCGCTCCAAGTTCGACGGCACCTGAATGTCCATGGCGGGAGCCGTCGTGGCAACGACCTCGGACGGGCTCATCACGCCGGTATCGATGAGATCAGCGAGAGCGTGGTTGGCGTTATTGGCGATAGTGATCGTCTCAATGAGAACCCCCATCTGTTTTGCCAGCCAACACGAATACGCGTTGCCGAAGTTGCCGGTGGGGATCACCACATCGAACGGCTCCCCGATCCGGGTGCCGGCGTGAACGTAGTAACCGACCTGGGCGGCGATACGAGCCCAGTTGATCGAGTTGATTGCGAGCAGCCCAGGTCGGTCGGCCATGGCTCGCTTCACCAGCGCCTGGCAGTCGTCGAACGTCCCCCTGACAGCAACGGTGGTGACGTTCTCGTCGCGGACCGTGGTCATCTGGCGACGCTGGAATTCAGAGACCTTTCCTTCGGGAAAGAGAATCACGATGTCCAGCTGCTTCGACCCTCGACAGGCCTCGATGGCCGCCGAGCCGGTGTCGCCGCTCGTAGCGCCGAGGATGGTTCCGTGTTGAACATAACGATCCAGAAGCCGCGCCACGACCTGGAGGGCATGATCCTTGAAGGAAAGCGTCGGGCCGTGAAACAACTCGAGGACGAGACGGTCTCCCACCTCGACGATCGGAGCAACCTCGGGATGGTCGAATCTTGCGGCAGCGTCCTCCGCCAGCCCGTCCACGTCCTCGGCCCCGAAAAGCTCCAGAGAGCCTGCTATCGCCTCGGGGTACGACCAATGCCGCCAGCCGATGGGTAGCGATGGGATCGATTCCGGCACGAATAGCCCGCCGTCCGGGGCGAGACCGGTGACAACGGTCTCCGCAAAGTCGACGGGGCCGACTCCTCCACGGGTCGAGACGTACATCACGGTGATGAGGCTAGGAGTGGGACGGCTTCTACACTTCCCCGGTATATCCGCCCCCGTAGCTCAGGGGATAGAGCACCGGTCTCCGGAACCGGGAGCGCGCGTTCGAATCGCGCCGGGGGCGCATAATGCTCTGACCTGGTCTTTTAGGGTCCTGATTATCAAGAATCCTTAGAGAGTGGGAAAACGCAACCGGATTCTGTGTGGCATTCTGTGCTGCATGGAACTCGCTCAGGCCAGAAGATCGTGGCATATAGCTCTGCGATCGAGTCACCGATCCGACCGGACTCTGGAGGTCTACCTCCTCGCCCTTGACCAACTCATCGAGTGGCTCACCGATGAAGGACACTCGATGGAGGTCACCGAGATCAATCCCAACGACCTCAGGTTGTTCATCGTCCACATGCTCGCGGCTCCAGCAAGTATGGATCCCCGCTGGTTCGTGCCGCCTGGCGCAGACCTCCCCGAAACGATCTCCATGCCAACACCAAGAATTCCTCGTGAAGACCAACAGGAGCAGTGGGTGCGTGATCTGGAGATCGACCCGGATCTCTACTGGCCTCCTGATGCCAAGCGTGGGCTGACTCAGACGTTCCCCGGCATAACACTCGACCCGAGGAAAATGTTGGCGCAGCGAGGCATCGAGCTTCCGTAGAAGTGAACCGATGCAAATTGTGAGCGGATGGTTTCAGTTGTATCTGGCCGTTTCCCGGGCTGTGACTAGCCAATCATGAGTGACGAAGCTGTGTCGCTACTCGCCCCCGCGCCGCGTACTGATCCAATCGCAGTGCCCGGCCGGGACCCCGTTCCAGTGACCCTGTTGACTGGATTCCTCGGTGCTGGGAAAACGACGCTGCTCAATCGTATCCTCAACGGGGACCACGGCCTTCGGGTGGGGGTGTTGGTCAACGACTTTGGAGCCATCAACATCGACGCCGAATTGGTTGCTGGGGTAGAGCAGAACACCATCAGCCTCACCAACGGCTGTGTGTGCTGCGAGATTCGCGATGATCTGGTCGACTCACTCGAACAACTCCTCACCCGCGAGGAAGCGATCGACTACGTGATCCTGGAAGCCAGTGGAATCGCCGATCCAGAAGGAATCGTGATGACGTTCCTGAGTCCGAGGTACGAGGGGCTGCTCTGGCTCGACAGCATCACGTGTGTCATCGACGCTGTTGGAATCTTCGCCGACGGGGAGAACGATCGTCTCAATATGTTGAAGCTGCGCCAAATCGGTTTCGCCGACCTCGTTGTTCTCAACAAGACCGATCTCGTTGGCCCAGAACACGTCGAGGTCATCAGGGAATGGATAGGACTGCACAAACAACCAGTGCGAATCATCGAGACCAGCTACAGCGACGTTCCCTTAGAGATTCTGCTTGGTACAGGCCGATTCGACTCTTCAGTGATAGCCGCCGTACAAGCGGAAGACAAGGGCGTTGATGAGACTCACCATCCTGATGCTCTCGCCCCTACGTTCGATCGTTGGAGTTATCGAAGCTCGGAACCGTTCTCACTCGACGCCCTTCGACGCATGGTGCAGCGAGAACTCCCCGAATCTGTGTACCGCTGCAAAGGTCTCATTTACGCCGCCGACTCGCCGAACAAGCGTCTCGCCCTCCAAGTGGTGGGAGGCCGGACCCAGATCGTCGACCTTGACGAATGGGGAGAGCGCCCCAGACTCAGCGAGATTGTTGCTATCGGGAGTCAGATCGACAGTCAAAAACTGAACGACCTCTTTGACGCATGCCTAAGCCGCCATGTAGCTGACTGATGGGTTCGGACCGGCTCCTCTGAGGCGGTGGCAATCGCGGAACATTCCTCTCTGATCCGGCTCAATCGACCGCCCATAACCGGCATTATGTACGGTCCGTCATGCCCTACGACAGGCGTACATAAGTGCCGTTATGTGCGGGTCAGTCGGACAGGAGTCGACTTGCGACTCAGGTTCCGGGCAACGATTGAACTGTCTTCGAACTTCTCATCAGACTGACATGGCGGGGCTGTGAATAGTCGACATACTCGCCGAAAAACTTCGCTAGCTGACGTTGAC
>JAPUJM010000189.1 GCA_027296205.1 Actinomycetota bacterium | reverse complement strand
GCTGCACTTGATTGGCGGGTCACGGTCGTCGACGACGGTGGCTCAACCGCAGACCACCCCGACGCCGATCAGGTCGTGACCGCGATCTCGATGCCCGACGACGTCGGACCCTCGACCATGATCGTCGTCGCCACCCAGGGCCACTACGACGAACCGGCACTCGAAGCTGCGCTGCAGACAAACGCCGGCTACATCGGACTGGTCGCCTCAGCCAAGCGGGCCGAAACCGTACTCGGCTACCTCGCCGACCGGGGCGTTGCCAGTGATCATTTGAAGAGGGTGGTGGCACCAGCGGGGCTTGACCTCGGACATGTCACTCACAGAGAGATCGCGGTGGCGATCCTCGCCGATCTCGTCCGCCGTCGGGCAGCCGGTGAGCTCGAGGGAAAACCGGTGACTGCTTCCGATACCCACGTTGCCGTCGACCCGGTATGTCATATGGAAGTGGAAGTTGCCACGGCCCGGTGGATAGCGGAGCACGGGGGCGAAACCTATTACTTCTGCGCTCCAGGGTGTAAAGCCACCTTTGAGAAGACCCCGGCCGATTTCGTCTCCGTCTGAGCCGAACTCCGGCGAGCTCACTTCAGGACATCAAAAGGGGTCGGCTAGCGTGAGTTGCCTGTCGACCACTTGGATCAAGCATGAGAAGCCAACTCGAACTCAGAAATCGCTGGATTGCAGAAGGCAAGGAAGTCGCTGTAGCCACTGTGATCAGGGTGCACGGCAGCGCCCCGAGGCCCGAAGGCTCCAAGTTCCTCGTTTCCTCGACCGGTGACATGGAAGGCTCGGTCAGTGGTGGATGTGTTGAGAACGACGTCTTTCTTCACGCTCAGGAAGTGATCGAGACAGGAAAACCCAAGACCGTCACCTACGGGATCGCCGACGAGGACGCCTTCGAAGTCGGCATGGCATGCGGGGGCACCATCGACGTCTTCATCGAGACCTGGTGAGCGAAGCCCTCACCGCCATCCAGGAGATTCTCGACGCCGAGCAGTTCGGCTCAGTGATAACTTTCGTCGAGGGCGCCGAGATCGGCACCAAGGTGGTGCTCGACGCTGCCGGGAAGCCGCTCGCCGGGGATCTCCCCGCCGACATTGCCCAGAATGTGACCGAGGACGCCCTGGTGCTGATGAATCACGAGCAGCATCGCACAATGTCGTATGACGATCACACAGTGTTCTTCGAGACTCTTGCTCCCCCACCCGACCTCCTGATATTTGGCGCAGTTCACGTCGCCCAACCGCTCACGTCGTTTGCAACCACGATGGGATACCGGGTCATGGTGGTGGACTCACGCGCCGCTTTTGCGACAAAGGACCGCTTTCCCGAGGCGAGGGACGTGTTGGTCGGCTGGCCGGTCGACCTGATGGACCAACTCGAATTCGATCGCCGCACCTGGGTCGTCGTGCTTTCCCATGACGAACGTCACGAGACACCTGTCCTCGAAGCGGCGCTGAAAAGCGACGCCCGCTACATAGGGGCGATGGGGAGCCGCCGGACCCACAATCTGCGCGTGGAGCGGCTCCAGGAAAAGGGGTTCTCCGGGGATGACACCGCACGCATCAAGGGCCCGATCGGTCTGGACATCGGGGCCGAGACCCCTCATGAAGTTGCCGTATCGATTCTTGCCGAGATGACCATGGTCCGATATGGAGCGGGCTCCGGATTGTCCCTCCACGGCCAGGATGGGCGCATCCACAAACAACGTCCAGACGACGCATAACTTCGCGTCGTGGTCATCAACGACGACGCACTCCGCACCGACATCCGTCGCCTCGGCAACCAACTCGGGGAGGCACTGGTCCGTCAACATGGACCCGAGCTGCTCGTCCTGGTCGAGAAGGTGCGCTCGCTTGGAAAATCGGCGCGGCGTGGGGGAAGCACCGCGGCCACCGCCGAGCTCCATGAGCTCCTCTCGGACCTGCCCACCGACCGGGTGATCCCCCTGGTCAGGGCGTTCACCACTTACTTCTACCTGGCCAACGTCTCTGAGCAGGTTCATCGCGCGGATGAGTTGGCACCCGACGAGAGATATCTACGGTCGACCGTCGACCGGATCCTCGAAGCGAGCCTCGACCAGGATCTCGTGGCCGAGGTTCTCGCTCGCTTCGAGGTCAGACCGGTGTTCACTGCGCATCCGACCGAGACCGCGAGACGCAGCATCCTCTCCAAGACCACCTCGCTCGCTCAGTTGATCGAAACCCGCCTGGAGACCGGCAACCCGGACCGACTGGCGACGATAGACAGACGCTCGGCCGAGCTCATCGACCAGATCTGGCAAACGGACGAGCTTCGTCTGCAACAGCCCAGTGTCGTCGACGAGGCGAGATCCGCTCTCTATTACCTGGTCGCCTTGGCCGCAGAGGTTCTCCCGGCTGTCTCGGAGACGATCGCGACACAGTTCGGCCGGCTCGGAGCCGATGCGGACTCGGTGCCACTCAGGTTCGGCTCGTGGGTGGGTGGCGACCGGGACGGGAACCCGGGCGTTTCCCCCGAGACAACACTGGAGACCCTCGCCCTTCAACACGACCGCGGCCTCACCCATCTCATCTCACTCATCGAAGGGTTATCCGATGAGCTGTCCGTCTCCAATCGTCTCTTCCCGATAAGCACCCGCCTCGAACAGTCGCTCGCGGCAGACAAGGAGCATCTGCCGGACATCTGGCAGAGGGAGATGAGGCGGACAGCAGGCGAGCCCTATCGCCTCAAGTGCTCGTATATTCACGCCCGACTCTCCAATACCAGGGAGCGAATCCTTTCGGGAAACCCGCGTCACCAGGGCTCCGGCTATTTGCACCCGGACGAACTGACAGCCGATCTCGACCTGATGGCGGAGTCGCTGAAGGAGGCCAAGGGACGGCTGATCGCAGCCGGGTCGGTGGCCCGGGTTCGGCGAGCGGTCGTCACGCTCGGCTTCCAAATGGCGACACTCGATGTCCGGGAGCACTCCCAGCAGCACAGGACGGCCGTGGAGGAGCTGTTCGACAATGTCGCGGTCGACCTCAAAGCCATGGGCGGTGCCCAGCGTCTTCAGGTTCTCTCCAGCGAACTTGCTGGAGCCCGGCCTCTGTCGAGCGCCACAACGGAGCTGTCGGCCGAGGTGGAGAAGACCCTCGGTGTGTTTCGGGCTATCCGCGAGGCCAAATCCCGGTACGGACAGCAGGTGATCGAGAGCTACGTCATCTCGATGACCGAGACCCCGGCCGACGTTCTCGAAGCTGCGGTCCTGGCCCGCGAGGCAGGTCTCATCGATCTTGGCCGTGGTATCGCCGACATTGGGCTCGTCCCCCTCGTGGAGACGATCGATGACCTCAAGGGCTCGGGTTTGCTGCTGGACAACCTTCTCCACAACCCTCAGTACCGTCGTCTCGTGTCGCTGCGAGGCGACGTCCAGGAAGTGATGCTCGGCTATTCCGATTCCAACAAGGTTGGCGGAATCGCGGCCTCCCAGTGGGAGATATACAAGGCGCAGAAGGTCATGCGCTCCGTTGCCGAGAAGCACAATGTGACGCTGCGTCTGTTCCACGGTCGCGGCGGCGCGATCGGCCGTGGCGGTGGTCCGACCCACGCGGCGGTTCTGGCGCAGCCCTTCGGAACAATCGACGGCTCGATCAAGATCACCGAACAGGGCGAAGTCATCTCGGAGAAGTACGGCAACCCCGGAATCGCTGCCCGCAACCTCGAACTGATGGTTGCTTCGGTCCTGGAGAGCTCACTTCTGCATCGAGAGTCGCAGCGGCCCCCGGAGAAGCTCAACAGTTGGACAGAAGCGATGGACTGTCTCGCTTCGGAGGCCCACGCCGCCTACCGACGCCTCGTGGAGAACAGCAGCCTGGTTTCCTATTTCCTCTCGTCCACGCCGGTCGAGGAGTTGGGGAAGATGAATATCGGCAGCCGACCATCGCGACGACCGGGCGCCGTCGGCGGAGTTGACGACCTCCGGGCAATCCCCTGGGTGTTCGGTTGGACCCAGACCAGGCAAATCGTTCCCGGGTGGTTTGGAGTCGGCTCTGGTTTCAAAGCGGCTCGCAACGCCGGGTACGAAGATGTTCTGCGGGAAATGGCGACGGACTGGGGCTTCATGCGGACGTTCCTGTCCAACGTCGAGATGACCCTGTTCAAGACCGACCTCGACATTGCCGAGCGCTACGTCGACACTCTCGTTGCCCCCGAGCACCAACACCTTCTCCAATCGATCCGGACCGAGCGCGATCTGACCATCGCTCAGGTACTCGAGATTCGAGACGTGAATCAGCTGCTCGACGATGCCGGCCTCCTTCGGCGCACCCTCGATGTACGCGATGTCTACCTCGATCCGATCAACTATCTGCAGGTGTCACTTCTGGAGAGATCCCGTAGTGGGGAGGACTCACCCGACCTCAACCGGGCGCTACTGCTGACTGTCAACGGAATCGCAACCGGGATGCGCAACACCGGCTGAGCTGTTTCCATTGTCGAAGGGAACCTCAGGTCCGGCGCTGCGGCCGTAGGCTGGCAGTCCATGGCCATCACCATCCTCAACCATCCACTTGCGTCCGACCTGCTCACGACTCTGCGGAGCCGGGAGACCAGCCCACCTGTCTTTCGTCAGACAGCCGAAAGACTCGGCTACCTGCTCGTTGCCGAAGCCCTGTCGGACATGGCAACCGACGATGTGGCAATCACCACGCCTCTCGAGCCTATGACGGGCAAGCAACTCCACAGACCGGTCGTTGCTGTCGCTGTTCTCCGGGCAGGTCTCGGGCTTCTGCAATCGGTATTGACTCTGGTCCCCGACGCTGCGATCGGCTTCGCCGGGGTGCAGCGCAACGAGGAGACGGCCGAGCCGATGGAGTACTACACAAAGTTCCCCACCCTCAGTGACGCCCGCGTGTTGATTCTGGAGCCAATGCTCGCCACTGGAGGCTCTCTTTCCTGGGCGATCGACAAGGTGAAGGAGAACGGGGCGAAGGACATCACAGCGGTGTGCGTTGTTATCGCTCCTGAGGGAGTCGAACGCATGAAGGATGAGCACCCCGATGTTCGGATCGTCGCGGCGTCCCTCGACCGCGAGCTCAATCCGAGCTATTACATCGCGCCCGGTCTGGGCGACATGGGAGACCGTCTCTTCGGCACCGTGTGAGCCAGTTCGAGGACGCGGTCACAACGGTGATCACTCACCTGGAGCCAGGCGACGTCGTCACCTATGGCGAGGTTGCGGCAGAAGCGGGGTTCCCCGGCGCGGCGAGGGCAGTCGGCAACCTTCTCCGCACCGCCGACGCCGATCTTCCTTGGTGGCGCGTGGTCGGATCGG
>JAPUJM010000188.1 GCA_027296205.1 Actinomycetota bacterium | reverse complement strand
ACCACTCGGTGGAGATCATCGACCCCTCGGGCGGCAATCCACCCTGCACGTGGAGCGCCAACCAAGACAAAGGCGGTGGCAACGGCCAGGACGCTGGCACTGCAGCAAGTTGTGTCATCGGTACCAGCAAGTCAGGCGGTGGCGGCAAGTTCAACAACTGGACTCTGACCATCTGGATCACCCTCCCAGTCGACTACACCTGCGCCGCCGACTGCTGGTGGAAGGTCCGTTACAACTATCCCGGCGAGACCACAGACACCACAACCTGGTCGGCGTACATCGATGGCAACCCCCTCAGGCTCGTTGAGTAACGCCGACCCCCATCGACATATCAGCCACATACCTGGCGTGACGAACCTCAGCACAATCGCGACCGCCGCCGATGAACGCCGGGAGAGCCCGTGAGAGCAAGCCCCGGTGTCACGCGTAGTGGCCGAACCGGTGGGAGGGAGTGGCACCGCGGTGTAGGCGTGAGTGTCGAAGAGTGGCGGTCGAATAGGTTCTTCCATCCAAGCGCCAAATCCATGAACGCTTGGTTGTTCTTGTCCATGCAACGACGGTATGGGAACGGGAGGGATGCGGCTATCGGGGATTCCCCCCACCCCAGTCAGTCGTCGTCGGGGCGGGTGAAGGTGGGTCCGACGAGGGCTGCTAGCTGGTGGCGGCTGGCGATGCCGAGCTTGGTGAAGATGTTAGACATGTGGGTCTCGAGCGTCTTGACCGAGATCTCGAGACGATGCGAGGTTTCTCGATATGTATAGCCCCGTGCGATGAGGTTGACGACCTCTCGCTCGCGAGGGGTGAGATGCTCGATACCGCTGCCTGTGTCGATCTCGTCGTCAATATCGAGGAGGTAGCCTGCCACTTCTTTCGACACCGGCCTATGTCCGGCGAGGGCACTGTCGAGAAGATCGGCAAGGTCTTCGCTGTGGGTTGTCTTGGTGAGATATCCATCGACGCCAGCGTTCATCATTGTGACCACGTCCAGACGCGAGGTCGACACGGTGAACGCTACGACGCATGTGCCCGGCAACGCTTTGCGGACCTCAACGGCTACCGCGGCGCCCCCTCCTCCGGGAAGGCGAACGTCGAGAAGGACGACGTCGGGCTGTCGCTCCTTGGCCAGCTCGATCGCCGAGCCGACGTTGTCGGCCTCTCCGACGATCTCGAAACGCTCCTCGAGGAGCGCCCGTGTGCCGAGTCGGACGACATCATGATCGTCGACAAGAAGCAGGCGGGGTCGCGCGGTCATGGCATCATCAGGCTGAGCACGATCTCCGTGCCTTCACCTGGCTCACTGGTGAGAGAGGCCTCGCCCCCTGCGTCTTGAACCTTGGCGAGGTGGCGCCCGATGCCGCGAGACGCGTCGATCCGGTTCGTGTCGAAACCGGTTCCCCGGTCTCGGACATAGACGGAGAGCGTGTCCTCGACGATCTCGGAGAAGAGCTCAATCCTCCCATCCGAAGAATGCTTAGCAGCGTTCATCATCGCTTCCCGGCTGGCGTCAACGATCAACCAAAGCTCGTCGCCGAGCTCACAATCGCTGCGGATCACAGCATCAATCTCAACGCGGTAAAGGTCTTCGACGTCACCAGTCGCACTCAACAGTGCCGCTCGGAAACTGTCATCGAACCGGGATTGCATCTCCGCAATAGTTGTGCGCAGTTCCCGTTCTTGATGCCGAGCCAGATGCCTGACCTCGTCTGGGCTTTCCGCCGACAGCCGGATGGCATGGAGTGTCTGGAGAACCGAGTCGTGGAGCTCATCCGCGAGCACAAATCGCTCCTCCCACCGAGCCGCCTCCGTCCGCTCGCGACCCAGATCGGCCTCGGCCGCACGACGACGCCGGTCATAGGACCGCAACGCATCAAACGCCCACCCAACGATCAGGGCAAAGATGAAGAAGATGACGCTGCCACCGGTCGCGACCAGCCCGCGACCCTCAACGACGTGCACCACTACCTGCTCGATCGTAAGAGCCACACTGGCACCCAATGCAGCGATCAGTCCGCCAGCATACGCGGCCACCAAGATCCAGGAGATCAGATAGCCCCCATGGAACAGATCCTGCGCCCCTGACACGGTCGACGCCGCCCCGATCGCGAGTACCACGACACCGTCGCTCAGAACGAACCACAGACTTCCGAGCTGGTCGGTTCGCCACCCAATAACCAAGGTGAAGGCAGCCCATACCGTCCCCAGCACAGCCGCACCGACCACGACAGAGGAGTTGGTCGCGTGGTCATCAAACAGCGTCAAGGAGACGAGCAGCATCATCCACCCCCACCCCAGAACCCGGAACCCGAGGACCAATCCCCTCAGCGTCGAATCCAACCCGGTTCCAAGTTCTGGTCTGCTCGACCATTTCCCAGCCATAGCCGCAATGTACCGTGACAGCCAAAGCGATTGCCGGGAGATCGCGGAGTTGACCGATCCCGTCCTCTTCGGCTCCGGCTGGTGCGTGTGCAGCATCGTCCTTCCCGACGGCCGTTGCTCGGACCAGACATCTGCGGAAGCCGGAGCGGCTCCCTCAGATCTCGATACGGTTCGCTCAGCCCGCCGCCTGCGGGTTCCCAAAGTCATGTGTGCCGATGTGGGTTGGTCATCGCTGTTCTGAGAGTTGGGGCATAACGGAGCCTGGTCCGAAGCGGGGGGCCCACCCGCCGGAAGGGCGATCGGTGTGGCGTTGCGCCATCTGCTCCGTCCATGGGACAAACGTACGACACGCCGGCCAAGGCGACTATCAGGAATACCCCCGATGTCCCTGCGGCTACGAAGCGCCCAAGGACCCGCACGCTGCCTGCCGGTACGCCCTTCGACAACCGTCGATACCCACGCCAACAGCGCGAGGTGACGTCAGAAACCGGGCCTCTCCTCCATCGTGCCGCAGGAGCGGCCTCAGCCGAACCCGGGGTAGGCGATGATCAGCACAACGACCGGCACCAGGAACGAGGCGGTGAGCA
>JAPUJM010000187.1 GCA_027296205.1 Actinomycetota bacterium | reverse complement strand
ACGCACCACCTTCACCCCCAGCTTCGTCAACTGGTAGTAACGGCGCCGCGGGTCGTCCCCAACGCTGTCCTCGAACTCGACTTCCTCCACCAGACCGTCGTCAAGCAGGCGCTTCAGATGCCGGTACAGGTGACTCGTTCCAAGGCTGACGGAACCACCCGAACGCCGCTGCACGTCGAGCATGATCCCATAACCGTGACACGGCTCCTCGGCTACGGCCATCATGATCAGGAATACGCTCGGTTTGACAGGAATAAATCGGGTAAGGTCGGCCACCTCTCACCTCTCTGGGAGTCGGTATATGTCTGCATATTGCATACAGTCTTTGTGAAGATAGTTGGATTCCCAGGTAGGTCAACCCGTCGGCGTGACAAAACCTCGGATCTCTCCGATGCAAGGTCTAGGTAGGCTGCCTGTACGACTCAGACCAGTTGAAGACCTTCGTCACGTCGTGTGATCGCCACTTCAACGTTCTCCCGAAGAGGGAGTTCAACGGTCGGGACTTTGGTGTGAGGCGGGGTTCCCACTCTTGCCCCTACTCCTTCCGGCCGCATTAACTGCTGATACGGCGGTAAATGGCGAGGAGAGCTATCTGGTCAACAGTTCCATCACCCAGACATTCGCCTCGAACTCCTGCATGGTGAGGTAGAAGTGCTCCCCGTCTAGGGTGAACCCCGGCAGGGCGACCCGTCCCGTAGGATCATCGAGCCGGACAACGAGACGAGGTCGTCCGCCCGATGCGGGCACGGACCAGATACTGTGGCTCTCGCCACCCATGCTCGCGAGGTAATAGACGGTGTTGCCATCCCGCGACCACCGAGCGAACCGCGGGAGCGGACTCCCCTGCTCAGCTTGTACGAGGAGGCGGCGTTCGCGACTCTCGAGGGACAAGATCCAGACGCTTCCGACGCGCTCTCCCACGAGGTACACGACCTCGGTGCCGTTCGGTGACCAGTCGGGCCAGAATCCCCCCTGTGTTGTCAGCTGCTCGGGTCCGCTCCAGTCGGTGGTGCCGGGCTCGCGAGTGACGAGAAACAGGTTGTTGCGGCCGGTTCTGTCCGACGCGAATAGGATGGCATCGCCGCCGGGTGACCAGTCGGGCTGTCGGTCCTCGGCCGGGTGATCTGTCAGTTGTTGGAGTGCTCCCCCGTCCGCAGACATCACGAACACATCGCGATTGCCCGTCCGCAGAGAGTAGAAGGCTATCTCGCGTCCATTGGGCGACCAGTTCGGGTAGTAGTCATCGCTCGGGTGCGTCGTGAGGCGTTGTGGCTCGCCGCCGGTGGCCGGCATCCGATAAATGTCCTGGTTCCCCTCCCGGTTTGAATCGAACGCGAACCATGCACCGTCCGCCGAAAGGTCTGCGAGCTCGATCACCTGAGTTTCATTCGTAACGGGCTTGGCCTCCCCAACGCTAACCATCCCGCGACTCGGGATCTCGAGCGACCAGAGGTTAGCCAGGTGTGTGAACACCGAGTACGTCAGCCGCGCACCGTCGGCGGAAACGTCGATAGTGTGCGCATTGAGGCCCACGGTCAGCCGTATCGGTGTCCTGGGCGGCTCGCCCGACCTGGCAATAGCGACCTGATAGATGTCGCGGCTGCCGTCTCGATTGGAGACGAAGAGCAAGTGCTTCCCGTCGGGCCACCAAACGGGACTGATATTCAGCTCGTCCTCGCTGGTCACTCGCACCGGCTCCCCGCCGGAGGACTCGACCACCCAGATCGAGCTCGGATCGACGTTCCCGAAGCTACTGGTCCCGAAGACAAAGAGAGAGGCGCCCGACACGAAGGCCAACATGGAACCGTCGGGAGACCACCGGAGCGAGTGCGCCTCGACTGCGGCGGCGACTTTGCGCGGTTCTCCCCCGCTCGACGACAGCACGTAGATGTCGCTCGGTCCGCGCTGGGAGGCCTCACTGGGTGCACGCTCCTGCCACACGTAGGCGATCTGCTGCCCGTCCGGTGACCAGACTGGGCTGTGGAACGCGCCGCCGGCCGGAGGTGCGCCAACCTGGTCGCCGGGAGAACGTCCCATGACTCGCCGGGGCGTTCCTCCGAATACCGGAATCGTGAAGATCGCTCCTTGAGACGCGTAGACGAGCTTTGCGCCGTCGGGTGACCACCGGGACGAACGGTGATTGCCCATCAGCTGCTCGGTGAGCTCGATAGTCCCACCACCACCAAGCTGTTGCACGTAGAGATGCATGCCTCCCGCCGTACCGGCGGAGTAGCTCACCGTCCGGCCATCGGGGGAAAGGGCGGGATCGACTTCGAGGCCGCGCGCGCGCGTCACCTGAGTCTGGCGGCCTATGCGGAAGAGGGGCGTCTCCGGACCTGAGCGAAGTGCGAAGACGCCCACGATCGCGGCAACGACGACGACGCCAACGCCGACAGCGATGGCGTGCCTACGCTGCCTGATTGCGGCCACGGGTCGAGTTTCCGTGGGGGTGACGCCGTCGCTTGGCGTAGCGATGGCCTCGAGGTGCTGCAGCAACTCCTCGGCACTCTGCCAACGGTCGGCGGGCTTCTTCGCCAAGCACCGCATTACTGACTGGGCCAGCGCCGGCGGGACGGTCGTCCGATGTCTGGTAACGACGTCGGGCGCCTGCGTCACGTGGGCCGCGAGCACTTCCTGCGGCGTGCTGCCAGTAAACGGCGGGCGGCCCGTCAGCAATTCGTAGGCCAACACCCCCACCGCATAGATGTCCGCACGATGATCGATGTGTGGATCAGCCACCGCCTGCTCGGGTGCCATATACGCTGGCGTCCCCAGCGCTACGCCGGCCGTGGTCAGCTTCTGCCGCCCCGTCGCCTCGCTCACGGCCTTGGCGACGCCAAAGTCGGTGACCAGTGCGTGGCGGTCGGAGAGCAATACGTTGTCCGGCTTAATGTCCCGGTGCACCACACCGTGCTTGTGCGCGTGGGCCAGCGCATCCACCACATCCCTGAGGAGCCGCACCGCTTCCGCCACAGGTAGTTCGCCTTCCTTCGCCAGCTTCTCCCGTAGCGACTGGCCTTCCTCGTAGGGCATGACGTAGTACAGGAACCCGTCCGCCTCGCCGGAATCGTAGAGCGGCAGAATGTGGGGGTGATGCAGCCGGGC
>JAPUJM010000186.1 GCA_027296205.1 Actinomycetota bacterium | reverse complement strand
TCAACTGACCGAAGCCGTCCGTCGCCGCCCCTATTCGGTGGTGCTGCTCGACGAGGTCGAGAAGGCGCACCCGGAGGTCTTCAACATCCTCTTGCAGCTGCTCGACGATGGCAGACTCACCGACGGGCAGGGGCGAACCGTTGACTTCTCCAACGTGGTCTTGATCATGACGTCGAACCTGGGCTCCACCCATATCGATCCCGAGCTTCCGCGAGAAGTGGTGGAAGAGCGGGTCATGAACGCCGTTCGCGAAACCTTTCGACCCGAGTTCCTCAACCGGATCGATGATGTGATCGTTTTCGACAGGCTGACCCGTGAGGATCTCCGCAGGATCGTGGAGATACAGCTCGGATCCCTCACCGATCGGCTCGGCAATCGTCGCATCCACCTGTCGGTGACCGATGATGCCCTCGACCTGCTGGCAGAGCGTGGCTTCGACCCCGTGTACGGGGCCCGTCCGCTCAAGCGAGTCATTCAGAAGGGTCTTGCTGATCCAATCGCCACAGCCATACTCGAGGGAAAGTTTGGCGAGAACGACTCGGTCAAGGTGTCGGTGTCCGGGGACGAGCTCGACATCAGTTGAAGCGACTGTCTCTCAGTCAGGGGTTGTTGGCCACCTCGATCGGGGAGTCGAAGTAGGCGCGGGTGGTCGGGTATGCGAAGCTGACCGCGGGCTCCCCGCCTACGACATCGAGGATGCTCCTCCAGAGTGCCGACTTGACGACCCTCCTCCGGCGGGCGTCGACCAGGTAGCGACCGACCAGAGTCACCCCATGGTCGTCAACACGAATGTATACGTCCGATTCGAGTTCCCCAATGGTGATCCGGTATTCGCGGGCGGTCCGCCATATCCCCTCGCTGGCGGCTTCTTTTGCTTCGGGGACCGTTGACCGCATCGCCTGGCGCAGAAGCTCCTCGCCGCGTTCCCAGCTCGACTCGAACGTGACCGTGAAACTTATCTCTTCCCAGATTTGGTCGAATCCCTCCGTGTAGTTGGCCACGATGTCGGTGAAGATCACGCCATTGGGAACGTGGGCCAGCCTTCCGGTGATCTGGTCACCTTCGACCCAGTTACCGACTTCCATCACCGTGAACCTGAAGAGCCGGACATCCGCCACGTCGCCGTGGAGCCCTTTGACCTCGATGCGATCGCCGACCTGGAACGGCTTCCTGGTCATGATGTAGACCCACCCCGCCATGTTCTTGAGAAGGTCGCCAAGAGCCACGGCGATGCCCGCGGATAGAAGACCCAGGTAGGTGGTCAGCGAGCCAAACGCGTCGATCCAGATGAAGAGCAGGCTGATCAGCGCGGTGACCGTGATGGCGGCGTTGGTGAGTTTGGTTGCCCGATACTGAGACTCGGCGTCATCCAGTTGGGCACGAAGCCATCTCAGGATCGTCGCCCGGAGAAGGAGGAGTGCGACGATCAAGATTACCGAGAAGACGGCTTGCTCCACCGTTCGATCGGCAATCCCAAGGGTCTCGGCGAGCCATTCCATACACTGATTATTGGCTATAACGCTTGCTCGGCCTGGGATTGTCGGCAGGACGGCCAGGGCATCGCCATGTTTCAGCTCGATGGCCCCTGACACATCAGGAGCCGGCCGACGTCCAGACCAACGTCCCGGTGTGGAACTGGCTCCAGGCGAACCAGAACGCCTGATGGGTGGTGAGCTCGGCCCCGTCAAGGGTGAAAACGCGAAGACCGTCGGTGAGTCTCACCACCACGCCTTCCAACTCGATCTGCCCACCACCAGCCAGCTCGTCTCGCGCCGCCTCAACCGGAAAGGCAATCGGAGTGCCATCAGGGCTGATGACACCGACCACGGACTCCATGATCGGAAGTCGGGGATCGACGTCCCCGACCGGGAAGATCGGTCCGGCAGCGTCCCGGTTGCCGAGCGGGTCGTCACGGTACACCCTGCCGATCCCGCCGTCCTCGGCGAGGATCCTGGTGTCGGGATGCGCCGTCTTCCAATCACCCCACGTCGAGCCGACGACAGACACCTGCTCGAGCACAACTTCGGCCTCACCCAGAGGACCTGTCAGGGCCTCGCCGGTGAACGTGTCGAGCATCGATCCGGTCGTCAAGTCGTACATCACCTTGTTCGACCGCGACAACAGCCCCGAGGTGCGGAGGACAATCCGATCGGTGCCCTTGATGTTGTCGGTCACGTATGCCTGAGCGGAGCCACAAAGGGTGCAGTAGGGGATGCCCAGATCGCGGCCGCCAAGGGTGGTGTTCACCATCTCGTGAACCTCCATCTGGTGCCTGGGCAATGCCAGCGCCTCACCGTTGACGACAACGCCGAAGATGACCCGGTCGTCCGCGTACCAGCTACCGCCGGCTGCATCGGTGGTTGCCGGGTTGTCGAGAGACGGGATGCAGTTGCAGGGCCCGTTGTCGCCCAGCGGTCGATCGTCTGCGATCACTCCGCCCCAGGTGACCAGGCGCCAATCGACGCCGTGGTCCTCGTCGAAGAATGTTTCCCAGCGCGGATCTATCGGTATGTAGATCTGACGTTTCAGATCGGCGTAGCCGTCCCATGCGGGCATGTCCCAGGCGATGAGATTGTCGAAGGCCCATGTGAAATCGATGCGGTTCGGGACGTAATCGATCCTGGTGAGTTGGGTGTAGGCCCAGAGAAGCTCATCGCGATCCGGTCCATCCTGATAGAACCTCAACAGGTCGGCGATCAGCCAGGCCGCCCTGACGTCACCCCCATCGACCACATCGACGAGGTTGGAGGCGTCAAACTCACTGGTGAAGACGTTGCTGAGGAGGCTTTGGAGCCCCTCCTCGGTTTTCGGGTCCAGCGGGCCATCCGGGAAGGCAGGTGCGAGGGGAAATGTTCGCGGTGGGGCAGCCTCGGTTGTGGTCGGGGAAGCGCCGGGCGTGTTGTCCTCGGTGACGGTGGAACTGGTCGACGAGGCGGAGTTGCTCGTCGAGTCGGTGGTGCCGGCGACGGTGCCCGAGGCACACGCTGTTGCCACGACGAGAACAACCGCGCCGACCCTTCTCATCTGGGCAAGGTAACCCCTGGCTCGTTTTAACCATGGCGCTGATGGAGAAGTTGGTCAGAAAGGCTGGCTGCCAAGTCCAACCACGGCGGACGTGGCCTGCTCGCCCACATCACCGTGAGGGGTCAGTTGGGCCCGGCCACGTTCTCCGCCGGGGATCTCGATCTCGACGACCAAAGCCTTGCCGGCCACGGCCGCGCCGCGGAGGATCTGCAACAACCCCTTCCAATTACCTGCCTCCGGGTCACTTTCCAGAGTGACATCGCCGGTGGTGAGGAGAATGCCATCGCTGCCGATGATCCGCACCGGCCCGCTATAGCTGTCGGCCACTACTTGCCCTGCCCGTAGAACGGTCTCACCTGACTTCTCAGAACGATCTCATGACGGAAAGACCGTTCCAGGTCCTCGAGCCGCTTATCGGACGCCTCCTCTATCTCCTCGAGCTTGTCACGAAGCCGGTCGAGCTTCTTCTTGAGTCGTCTGTTGTCCTCTTGAAGAGCGAGCACACGCTTCACACCCTCGAGATTGAGACCCTTACTGGTCAATTCCTGGATGAGTTGGAGCTGCTCTATGTCTTCCTGTGAGTAGCGCCGTGTGCCGCCCGGGGTTCGGAAGGGGTCGAGCAAGCCTTTGCGCTCGTAGATGCGCAGGGTCTGGGGGTGCATCCCGGCGAGCTCTGCTGCTACCGAGATCACGAAGACGGCTCTGGTGGTCTCAGTCATCGATCTGGTTCTCCAATCATCTCAGATGAGCCCGAATGTCATCGGTTTCGTGGGTGGCGAGTTCCTCGAGGAGTTTCTTCTCGGCGCGGGAGACCTTGTTCGGCACGGCGACCTGGACTGTCACCAGAAGGTCACCTGATCGGCCGCGCTCAGGGGCGATCCCCTTGCCGCGCACCCGGAATATCTTGCCGGTCGGCGTACCCGACGGCACTTTCACCGTGATGCCCCCATTGAGGGTTGGCACATCGATCTTGGTACCGAGGGTGGCCTCAGTGTAGGTGATCGGGATGGTCAGAGTCAGGTCGTTGCCCTTGCGGCCAAACCTCTCACTGGTGGCGACACGGAGGCGAACGTGCAAGTCGCCCGATGGTCCACCGTTGGCTCCCGGTCCCCCTTTGCCTCTCAACCGCAGCGTTGAACCGTCCCTGACGCCCGCTGGAATCTTGAGTTTCACCTCGCGGGTCCTGTTCTCTGATCCGCTGCCATGACAGGTGCTGCATGGCGTCTCGATCAGTCGACCGGCGCCTCGACACTGTGGGCACGGCTGGGAGAACGAGAAGAAGCCCTGGTTTTGGGCCACGACCCCGCGGCCTCCACATGTCGGGCAGGTCGTCACCTGGGTTCCAGGCTCGGCCCCCACACCGCCACAGTGCGAACACGTGGTGGCACCCCGAACTTTCACCGCTGTGGTGATGCCATGAGCCGCGTCATCGAAACTGATCGTCAGGTCGGTTTGGAGGTCGGTCCCGCGGGAAGGACCGTTTCTCGAACCCGATCCAAACCCGAAAACGTCACCGGCGCCGCCGAATCCGCTGAGAAGATCCTGGAGGTCCTCAACCCTGACTTGCTGACCGCCATATCCTCCGAATCCACCGGGCCGGCCCCCAAATCCCTGGAAGCCTCCCGATCCGGCGACACGATGGACCTGGTCGTACTCCTTACGTTGTTCGGCGTCGGACAGCGTGGAGTATGCCTCGGAGATCTCCTTGAACTTCTCCTCGGCCTCGGTGTCACCCGAGTTGGTATCGGGGTGATACTTCTGTGCGAGCTTTCGATAGGACTTCTTTATCTCCTCGGCAGAGGCCTCATCAGCCACGCCAAGGGTCTCGTAGAAATCCTTCTCGACCCAGTCTCGATTCATTCCTTCACATCCAGTACGACGAGTGCGGCTCTGATCACCTTGCCGTTCAGCCGATAGCCGCGGCGCAATTCCTGTCCGACAACCAGTGGACCGTTGCCAACAGGCGTTCCGGCCGGCTCGTGAACTTCAGGATTGAAAGGCTCCCCGAAGGTCGGGATCACCTCGAGCCCGGCGGCTTGCAGAGCGCTCAGGAGCTGCTCCCGGGTGTTGATCATGCCTGAGTAGAGTTGTTTCTCCACTTCGGTGTTGGTCTCAGTTGCGAGAGCGGCGTCAAATGTGTCGAGCACAGGCAAGAGACCCTCGACTACTTTCTCGACGGCCCGTTGGTGCATCACAGCCTGGTCGCGTTGGGACCTCTTCCGATAGTTGTCGAAATCAGCGGCAACCCGTTTGAGGTCATCGAGATAGGAGGTGGCGTCACCACGCGCTGTGGCGACTTCTGACAGAAGTAGGGCGATGGCAGCGTCCTCGTCCTCGGGCAACTCAAGACCCAGAGTGTGTGGGTCTGGAGCGGTTTCGGGTTGCTCGGCGGGCAACACGCCGGCAACTTCTGCAGAGCTCAGGTCGTCGTCGGAATCATCCCCGGTGGCTTGGTCGGCTCTGAGATCACTCATCCTCGTCAACTATCTCGGCCTCGACGATGTCGTCGTCCGAGGTGGCGTCCTCGGGTTCGGAATCAGCGGCCTGCTCGGCCGCTGCCTGCTGGTAGAGACGTGTGGCCATTGCCTGACTGGCCTGGATGAGTTCGTCCATCTTGGACCGGAGCGCTTCTGTTTCGGCGTTTTCGTCTCCGAGTGTCTCTTTGAGCGCCGTCAACCCGGTCTCCACACTCGACTTCTCGTCCTCGGTCATCTGCTCACCTTGCTCTTCGAGCAGCTTGTCGGTCTGATGAACCAGTTGATCGGCCTGGTTCCGAGTCTCGACCGCCTCCCGACGCTTGGCGTCTTCCTCGGCGTAGGCCTCAGCATCTTCGACCATCCGGTCGATGTCGTCCTTGGCCAGAGCCGTACCACCGGTGATGGTCATCTTCTGCTCTTTGTTGGTGGCCAGGTCCTTGGCGTGGACATGCACGATGCCATTGGCGTCGATGTCGAACGTGACCTCGATCTGGGGGATTCCCATTGGGGCCGGCGGGATGCCCGTGAGTCGAAACTTGCCCAGACTGTTGTTGTCGGCGGCCATCGTTCGCTCACCCTGAAGCACATGAATCTCGACTTCGGGCTGGTTGGCGTCGGCAGTTGTGAAGATTTCAGACCGTTTCGTCGGGATCGTGCTGTTTCGCTCGATCATCCGTGTCATCACCGAGCCTTTGGTCTCAATGCCAAGTGTCAGGGGAGTGACGTCGAGAAGGAGGATGTCCTTGACGTCGCCCTTGAGCACGCCGGCCTGAATCGCGGCCCCTGCGGCTACGACCTCGTCCGGGTTGACGCCCCGGTGCGGATCCTTGCCGGTCAGCTTCTTGACCAGCTCCTGCACCGCGGGCATCCGGGTGGATCCACCCACTAGCACGATGTGATCGATCTCGTCGACCGACACGCCACTGTCCTTGATCACCTGCTCGAAGGGACGTCTGGTCCTTTCCAGGAGATCCTCGGTCAACTTCTGGAACTCGGAGCGGCTCAGCTTCTGCTGAAGGTGAAGGGGGCCGGCATCGGTGGCCGTGATGAACGGCAGGTTCACTTCGGTCTCGACGACCGTGGAGAGCTCGATCTTGGCCTTCTCGGCGGCCTCCTTCAGCCGCTGGAGCGCCATGCGGTCCTGGGCGAGGTCGACGCCGTTGTCATTCTTGAATGTCTCGACGAGCCACTTGATGACGTTGTCATCCCAGTCGTCGCCACCGAGTTGGGTGTCGCCCGACGTGGCCTTGACCTCAAAGACTCCGTCGCCAATCTCGAGGACCGACACGTCGAAGGTTCCACCACCCAGGTCAAACACCAGGATGGTGTGATCGGTCTCCTTGTCGAGACCGTAGGCCAGCGACGCCGCGGTTGGCTCGTTGATGATTCGCAGGACTTCGAGACCCGCAATTCGGCCGGCCTCCTTGGTGGCTTGCCGCTGGGAGTCGTTGAAATAGGCCGGAACGGTGATGACGGCTTCGGTAACGGTGTCGCCCAGGTAGGACTCGGCGTCCCGCTTGAGCTTCATCAGAATGCGAGCCGAGATCTCCTGTGAGGTGAAGTCCTTGCCATCGATATCGATCGACCAGTCGGTCCCCATGTGTCGTTTGATCGAGCGAACCGTGTGGTCGGGATTGGTGATCGCCTGACGTTTGGCGACTTCGCCAACGAGGACCTCCCCGTCCTTGAAAGAGACGATGGAAGGGGTGGTGCGGGCGCCCTCGGCGTTGGCGATGATGGCTGGCTCGCCACCCTCGAGAACAGCGATGACGCTGTTCGTGGTGCCGAGGTCGATCCCTACAGCGCGTGACATTATTTACTGAACCTCCGGTTTATTGATTGAGTCAGCAGTGATTCTACAACCTGAGTCGGGTATTGTCACATTTATCTTAGCAACCCGCTCTGACCTGGGATGTCAGGAGGCCAGGCTCTTGATGTACTCGACTAAATCGCCGACTTCCTGCTCGGTCAGCGTCTCCCCATAATTGGGTGGCATCAGATTGTCGAAGCCGGCTACCACCTCCGAGCCGGGAGCGACGATCGAGTTGGTCAGGTAGACGTCATCGGCGGTGACGACCTCGCCCGATTGGAGAGGACGACTCGACCCGGCAAGACCTCTCCATGTAGGACCCGAACCCGGGGTGCCATTGATCGTGTGACATGCCAGGCATCCGGTGCGGTTGGCGATGATCTCCCCGCGTACAGCGGCGTCTGGGTCCACGGTTATCGGCGCCGTTGTAGCCGTGCTCCCCTCGCCGAGGGTCTCACCGCTGAACAAGAGTAGAGCGGCTCCGAGACCCACGAGTACGACGAGGGCGAGGGCGCCCTCGGCCCAACTTCTCACAGAACAGAACCGTAGACAGCGTGAGGACGAAAAGGGCGGCTAAGTCGAGCCTCAACTTCTCCGGCCCGTGTCAGGGCGAAATCCGCTCATCATCGACCCGCCACCGACGCCTGTGTCGCTGACACGACACTTGGCAAGTGTCGTCCGGTTGACAATCACGGCAGTCCCCTTGGTTGATGGCGTTGCCATACCCGTGACCGAAAGGAGGACACAATGACAAGTACTGCTGAAACTCGGCTCAAGCCGGCAGCAGACGCAAATTATCGGGCGCCGTCACGGTATCGAAGCCGTGGTCTGGTGCTCGCATTCATCGGGTTGGTGGTCGCCTCCATTGCCTTTGTCGGGAATCTGGTCGCCGTTGGACAAACGGGTACCGATCAGGCTTCGACATTGGCGTGGACGTTTGGGGTCACCACTACCGGGTTCGCTCTGATCAAGACCGCGATCGCGGTGGTTCTGTGGGGAATCCTGATGAAGCTGTGGCTGAGGGCTGACTCGATCAAGGTGGCTTTACCGCTACTGGTGGGAACACCTTCCGTCGACCGGGCGGCTTTTGGTGACGTGGACACCCCTTATGACAGGGTGACCGTGACCGAAAAGGCACCTGGTCCGCTGCCCATCCACAAGATGGCGAAG
>JAPUJM010000185.1 GCA_027296205.1 Actinomycetota bacterium | reverse complement strand
TTTTCGGGATGACCTTCTGTGTGCTGGCACCGGAGCACCCGTTGGTCGAGGAGCTCATCTCGGGCTCCGAGACCGAGACCCAGGCCAGGGAGTACATCGCCGCAGCGCAGCGGCAGTCTGAGATCGAGCGGATGGCCGAGGGTGACAAGACCGGTGTGTTGACGGGTGCCTACGCCATCAACCCGCTGAACGGAAACAGGGTGCCGATATACATCGCCGACTATGTCCTCATGGGATATGGGACCGGGGCGATCATGGCGGTTCCCGGTCAGGACCAGCGTGACTGGGAATTTGCCACCAAGTATGGGATCGACATCATCCGCACGGTCCAGCCCCCGGACGATTGGGCCGGTGAGGCCTATCTCGATGACGGCCCCACCATCAACTCAGACTTCCTCGACGGTTTGCGGATGGAAGATGCCAAGGGCCGGATCATCGCCTGGATGGAGGAAGAAGGCATCGGCGAGGCAACCATCCAGTTCCGGCTGCGTGACTGGCTGATCTCACGGCAGCGCTACTGGGGCTCTCCGATTCCGATGGTCAATTGCGACAACTGCGGTTTGGTGCCCGTCCCGCAGGATCAGTTGCCGGTGTTGTTGCCCGATGTCGAGGACTACCTGCCAAAGGGAAAGTCACCTTTGGCAATGGTGGATGATTTCGTCAACACCGAGTGCCCTTTGTGTGATGGCCCGGCACAGCGGGAGACCGACACCATGGACACGTTCATGGGCTCGTCGTGGTACTTCCTCCGTTACACCGACGCCCACAATGACGACGTCATCTTTGATCCGGAGAAAGCGAAATACTGGATGCCCGTCGATCAGTACATCGGGGGTGTGGAGCATGCGATCCTGCACCTTTTGTACGCTCGGTTCATCACGATGTTCCTGCACGACATCGGATTCAGTCCGGTCGAGGAGCCATTCGAGCGCATGTTCACCCAGGGGATGTTGGTCAAGGACGGGGCCAAGATGTCCAAGTCGAAAGGCAACGTGGTACCTCCGGACCCGTACTACGACAACTACGGCGCCGACGCACTACGGCTCTTCGAGCTTTTCGTCGGTCCACCAAAAGACGACGCCGTCTGGAATGATGCCGGTGTGCTGGGGACCAAGCGATTCCTGGATCGGTTCTGGAGACAGGCCACGGCCGATCACGCGTTCGCCGATAGGGAGGCCGATGATCGCGACCGGGAGATGCTGGGCATTGCCCATCGCACGGTGCGCAAGGTGACCGACGACATCGACCGCTTCCATTTCAACACGACCGTGCCCGCTCTGATGACGCTCTCCAAAGAGCTCCAGTCCTACCTGGGCGACGAGCCGTTGAAAGAGTCCTTCGACGAGATCATCGACAAGATGTTGCTGTTGCTGTCGCCGATGGCGCCCCACCTGGCACACGAGCTGTGGGAGATGAGAGGCAACGATACGATGCTGGCCTTAGAGCCCTGGCCTATGTGGGATGAGCAACTGGTTCGTGAGGAGACGGTGACCATGATCGTCCAGATCAATGGCAAGGTTCGGGATCGTGTCGAGGTGTCGACCGGTATCACCGCCGAAGAAGCGGAGGAACATGCGTTGAGTCTGGACAAGATCCGGGGTTGGATCGACGGTCACGAAGTGCGCAAAGTGATCGTCCGCCAGCCAAACCTGGTCAACATCGTGATCGGATGAACGCAGGGCGCGTCCTCACGGAGTCGGGTGTGGATACCGACGAGCTGCGGGCTCTCATCCACCCGATACAGCCTGAGCAGGTGTCGCTGAGATCCGCTCCTCGGTTGATGATGAGGTTCTGGGGCTCCGGGATAAAGGCAATGACCCTGCGTCGCCGGATCTTTGTCGACCCGAAGGTGCTCAATGGGGACAAGGCGAAACTCAGCCTCCTCGTCATCCACGAATTGGTCCATGTCCGGCAATGGCATGACCTCGGCGTCCTTGGCTTTCTCGGAAGGTATTTGAGGAGTTACCTGCGCGGAAGACGTGATGGTTTGAACCACCGGGACTCCTACCGGGCTATCGATCTGGAGGTGGAGGCACGTGAGATTCAGGCTCGCTTTCGGTAGCGGGAGGCCTGGTGGTGTCGAGAGGGTTCCCTTGGGCGGTCAACTCGGCTAGTTAGTCGGGTATGTGGGTGGAGTGGGGAGGCGGTCGGTGAGCCGTGCCGTGGCAGTGGTGGCTGTCGTGGGGGCGGCAGTCTTGGTTGGCGGGTCGCTCGGCTCGCTTGACCGCCCGCAGGAAACTGTTCGTGCCACCGAGTCAAACGTCGAGATTGTCAAGGCGAGCATCGACGTTCATGTCGCTGGGTGGGTGGTCTCACCGGGCGTAGTGCGCGTCGCGCCGGCTTCGATCGTCGCTGACGCCATCGAGGCCGCAGGCGGTCTTCGTCCTGGAGCGCTTGTCGATCGGATCAACCTCGCCGCCCCGCTCCGCTCCGGTGACCAGATCGTGGTCCCCGGCCCTGGCGCCCTGGTCGAGTCATCCGAAGGCGGACTCCTCGCCCTCAACAGGGCATCGGCAAACGATCTCGAGGGACTCCCGGGCGTGGGACCGGTTCTCGCCGAGCGAATCGTTGCCTACCGGGAGCAGAACGGTCCTTTCACCGAGGTTGAGGATCTGCTCCAGGTCGGTGGGATAGGTGAGGCGAAGCTGGCTTCGATTCGTGATCTGGTCCGTATCCCTTGACACCCGACCACCCGGCCCTCCCGCCTCCGGTGTCTCGTCCTTGGATAGCAGTGGCGATCGCCACGTGGTTGGTCGCGACGCTGATCGCCCAGAGCTCAGCGCTCGAACCCCTCGATCCGGGACCCATCTCAGGTGTTGCGGTGCTGGCCGGTGACCCGGTGGAGGGTCGATACGGGTACTGGGTGGTTGCCCAGACGGAAGACGGCGGACTTCTCTTCGACATCGACCAGCCCGGTGGGTTCGGCCGAGGCGACACGGTCAGTTTCGAAGGGATGCGTCGAGGGGACCCTGGTCGACGGGGAGTCCACGAGTATCGAGCCCGGGTGAAGGTCACATCGATCACGCTGGTATCCGCATCGTCTTCACTCCCGCTCCTTCTGGGTGACGCCCTGAGAAACCGGGTCATGTCCCGTCTGGAGCCGTTCGATGCGGGCCGCGGTCTTGTCGCCGGATTTCTCATCGGAGACACCTCCGAGGTCGATGAGGCAGACATCGATGCGATGCGTAGGGCCGGACTGTCTCATTTCGTCGCAGTCAGCGGGTCAAACGTGGCTCTCTTTCTAGGACTGCTTGTGTTTGCGGCCGGTCCTCTTGCCCTCGGACCCAAACGCCGTGCGCTGGTCGGGTTGATCGGTTTGCCCGTCTACGCGGCAGCGACTCGTTTCGAGCCCTCGGTCATGCGGGCTTCGGTGATGGCCGGCATTGCCCTGGGAGGACGTCTCATCGGTGTCGTTTTGGAAGCCTGGCAACTGCTTTCGCTCGCCGTGATCGTTCTTCTGGTGCTGGATCCGCGCCTGACCGGCAGCGCTGGTTTTCAACTCTCCGTGGCAGCTACCGCCGGAGTGCTGGTTGGGGCGCGATGGCCCTCGAGTGGTGGCAGGGTGGCTCGAGCCCTCGCCATCACAGTGGGAGCTCAGATCGCGGTGGCTCCTCTCATCCTCGCCCATTTCGGCTCCGTTCCGATGATGTCACCACTGGTCAACCTGGTGGCGGCTCCAGTCGTCGCTGCTTCGACGTTGATTGGCGCTGTCGGTGTTGCCGGTCCGTCGTTTCTGCTCCACGTCGCCGCCTGGTTGGCCGATTTGGTTCTTCTGCTGGCGAGGGGTGCTGCGATATGGCCACAGCTCGAATCAGTCCCTCTTCTGACGATCCTTCTGGCCGGGGTTGTCACGGTCCGCTTTCCGTGGAGTCGAACCCTGGTCGCCGTTGGCGGTGCAGTGGTCGTTGTGGTCTTGGTCTTGGTCGGAGGGTCGCCGGTGCCTGACCCCGGTGTAATTGTCTTCGATGTCGGCCAGGGCGACGCCATCCTGATTCACGGAGGAGATGACAGTTACGCCCTCGTCGACGGCGGTCCAGATGCCCTGATCCTCGCCGACCGGTTGCGCGAGTACGGGGTAGACCGTCTTGACCTGGTGGTCCTTACCCACGTCCATGCCGACCACGCCACCGGACTCACCGGGTTGGTAGGCAAGATCTCGTTGGGGCAGGTCTGGATGCGGACCGATCCTCACGTCACCGCAGCATTGGAAGGGTTGACATCCGCCCTTGTTGACTATGGCGTGCCAGTCGTTGAACCGCAGGTGGGCGACACCTTCCGCCTGGGGTCCTTGCGCCTGGTGGTGGAGGGACCTCTGCGAAAATATGCGTCACCCAACGACCAATCACTTGTTCTCACGGTCCTCGGGTCGACGCGGACCATGCTTCTCCCGGGTGACATCGAAGCCTTCGCGCAGGGCGAACTCTCCCATCTCAGGGCGGATGTGCTCAAGGTCCCGCACCAGGGCGCGGCGACTTCGGACCGGGGATGGTTGGAGGAGGTCGGTGCCGACCTCGCCGTGATATCCGTTGGGCCCAATCAGTTCGGACACCCGGCGGAATGGGTGATAGAGGTTCTCGAAGGGTCCGGGGCCGAAGTGGTGAGAACCGACGAGGTGGGAGACGTTGTGGTGCCCCTCTCCTAACCTCGCTCCATGGGCGATGTGCTGACACTGGGCGACACCAAGCTCCCTCTCGGTGAAGTGACCTACGTGATGGGTGTCATCAATGTCTCTCCCGACTCGAAGAACACGCACACCATCGCCTACTCGATCGATGACGCTCTTCTCATGGCCCGCCGCTACCGGACCTGGGGGGCGACGCTCATCGACCTCGGGGGTCAGTCGTCACATTTTGACAATCCGACCATCGAGGCCGTAGACGAGATTTCTAGGACCGCTCCGGTCATCGAGGCCATGGTTGCTGAAGGGCATCTTGTCACCATCGACACCTGGAAACCCGAGGTCGCCGCGGCGGCCGTCGCGGCGGGAGCTGTG
>JAPUJM010000184.1 GCA_027296205.1 Actinomycetota bacterium | reverse complement strand
AGCGAGCGATACCCGACCGCAGTGAAAGTTCCATGGGCTGTCGGGACCCGAGCCTCCACCACGCGCTCCACCAGCTTCTCTGTCCGACGTCGATACGCGATCAGATCGGCAATGGTCCCCATGGCCAATTCATGCTCCTTGGCAAAGCGCTCGAGCTCGGGTAGCCGCGCCACAGTGCCGTCGTCGTTCATGACCTCCGCGAGCACGCCGGCCGGGTACTTGCCGGCAAGACGGGCGAGGTCCACGGCGGCCTCAGTGTGCCCGGCCCGTTTCATCACGCCACCGGGCTCGTACCGCAAGGGGTACATGTGGCCGGGGCGCGCCAGGTCCGCCGGCTTGGTATTCGGGTCGAGGACCGTCTTGATGGTCCGACAACGGTCGACAGCGGAGATACCGGTGGTGGTGCCCTGGGCAGCGTCGATCGAAACGGTGAACGCCGTTCGACGAACATCTGTGTTCTTGGCGACCATCATCGGAAGATCGAGCTCATCGAGACGCTCACCAACGATCGGTAGACAGATGATGCCGCTGGTATGTCGGAGCATCAGGCCAACCTTCTCGGGTGTGGCCTCTTCGGCAGCGAGGATGAGATCGCCTTCGTTCTCACGGTCTTCGTCATCGACCATGACCACCATCTCGCCGCGGGAAATCGCTTCGATGATCTCGTCGATCGGTGCGAAGGTCACGTTCGTCCTTCCAACAGTCTCTCCACGTACTTGGCAATCACGTCGTTCTCCAGGTTTACGGTGTCTTCGGGCTTCCGCAAACCGAGAGTTGTGAACTCGAGGGTGTGCGGGATCAGAGCAACCGAGAACGACCGCTCGGTCATCGCCGCGACCGTCAGACTCACGCCATCGACCGTGATCGAGCCTTTCTCGACTATGAACGCCATGAGACCAGCCGGCGCCTCGACAGTCATCAGCGTGCCCCCGTCGTCATGGTTGATCGCGCTGACCACGCCGACGCCATCGACATGACCCTGGACGATGTGGCCATCGAATCGGCCGTCGGCACGCATTGGCCTTTCCAGATTGACCCTTCCGCCTGTTCCGACCTCGCCCAGGTTGGTCCGATTCAACGTCTCCGGAATCACGTCAACTGTAACCCTCTCATCTTCCACCTTCACAGCGGTCAGGCAAACGCCGTTCACAGCGATGGACGCCCCCACGGGCACATCGACCAGGCCCTGGCCGGACAGGACCAGCCTGCGCCCCTCGGCCTGCTCGGCGACGTCTAAGACGGATCCGATTTGTTCCACGATCCCTGTGAACATTGGCTACTTCAGCTCGAAGTCGATTCGGTAGTCGGGACCAAGGCTACGCACCCCGGTCAACGACACTGCTGCCGCGTCGTCGATGGTCTTGAACGTTCCGGCGAGCGGGCTGATTCCACTGCCGCCACCGACCATGGCCCCCAGATAGACCACGGCGCGACTCACAACGCCGGCCCTCCACCACTCCCCCGCCAGCCTGGCACCCCCTTCGACCAAGACATCGAGGTACCCGAGCTCGGAGAGGATGTGGCACGCCGACGTCGGGTCTGGAAGACCATCCGCCCCATCAACATGCACCACCCGACCCGAAGGAACCCTGCGATCGGTGGTTGACAACACCACCGGCTCCCTCTCCCAAATCCGGGCCGTGTCGGGGAGGTCGCCGGTCCCGGCCACGACAACCGGGACAGGTTGAGGACCGTCATAGCCCGGAATCCGCACAGTCAGCCGGGGATCGTCGATTCGGATCGTCCCGGCGCCGACAACGACAGCATCGGCATCGGCCCGGAGACGATGGGCATCCATCCGGGCCTCCTCTGAGGTGATCCACTGTGATGTTCCGTTGGCGGCTGCGACCGCTCCGTCCAGCGTCATGGCATATTTGAGCGTCACTTCTGGCAGACCCGTCTCGCGGTGGTGGAAGTAGCCATGATCCAACTCCCGAGCCTCAGCCGTCAGGACGCCCTCGACGACCTCCACTCCCCCCTCACGTAAGCGAGCGATCCCCGACCCTGCGACTCGATCATCCGGATCAACCGCCCCGACCACAACCCGTCGGATACCTGCTTCGATGACCGCTTCAACACACGGAGGGGTTCGTCCTTGGTGGGTACAGGGTTCCAATGTGACATACAAGGTGGACCCGGCAGCCGCTCTGTCGGCAGCCCGCAAGGCAACAACCTCGGCATGATCGTCTCCGACCCCGAGATGCGCGCCTTCGCCGATGACCAGACCTGAGCCATCCACCACAACGGCGCCGACGCGGGGATTGGGGTGGGTCTTATGGGGCCGCGCCAGTTCGATGGCGCGTCGCATGTGGCGATCGTCGACCACCTATGCGGTGCGACGATCGATGCGGTATGTCGAGCCTTGCTGTTTCTTTGCGAACTCTTTCATTTCCACCGCTATCGCCGACGCCTCCCATTGCGTGCCGATTTCTCGCACATCGGTGGACGCTACACCCAGGGATAGCGACACGACAGGAAAGGCGTAACGCTCACCTCGACGATCGATCACCTCGATGTAGCCGCGGAGGGCGTCTGCTGTGTCATAGAGGTCCAGTATCCCGTCGTCGAATCGCTCGATGACTTCCTTGGCGAACAGCTCCGACATCTCGGGCGCGATGATGGCCACGAAGTCATCTCCCCCGATGTGCCCGACGAAGGCGCCCGCCATTCCAAGACTTTCCGCAGCCTCGGTGAAGCTCGATGCGCAAAAGCGAATCACCTCATCACCGCGCATGAAACCGTAGTGATCGTTGAAGGCCTTGAAGTTGTCCAGGTCACCGTGGACCAGGGCGAACGAACGCTCCTCGCGGATGCAATCCTCGATCTCGGCCGTGATCTTGAAGTTACCGGGCAGACCGGTGAGGGGTGACAGGTCCCGAGCCGCCTGAGTTCTTCGAAGAACGGCCTTGACTCTTGCTGCCAACTCCGTGATGTCGAACGGCTTGGTGATGTAATCGTCGGCACCGAGCTCGAGACCACGCACCCGGTCTTCGGGTAGCCCGCGGGCGGTCAGAAGGATGATCGGGATGTTGGCGGTCCCGGCCTGACTGCGGAGTCGATGCAATGCCGTCAGCCCATCCATCCTCGGCATCATGATGTCGAGGATGATCACGTTCGGTGGAGTGGAGGTGGCCTTCGCCAAAGCGTCCTCGCCGTCGACGGCGGTATCGACCTCGAAGCCGTCCAGCTCGAGGTTGATCTTGACCACGGTCAAGATGTCCGGGTCGTCATCCGCTACCAGGACACGGTCACTCATTCAACTCTCCACTGCCCTTCTGATCTCCATTACCGCTGACGGGGGATCTTCTGCTCCGAATACTGCAGATCCAGCAACCAGCACGTTGGCGCCGGCGTCGGCAACCAGCCGTGCGTTATCGGCTGTGATACCACCATCGACCTCAATATCGGCTGTCAAACCCCGATTCTCAACCCATTCTCTGGCCGCCTCGACCTTGGACAGGACCTCGGGGATAAAAGACTGGCCTCCGAAACCCGGCTCAACCGACATCACCACCACCAGATCGCACAACTCCACAAATGGTGCGATTCCCTCAAACGGTGTGATCGGATTGATGACGAGGCCAAAATCGAGCCCAACCTCCCTGGCGCGCTCGGCCGGACCGGTGGGATCGGGGATCGCCTCGATGTGCATCGACACGAGGTTCGCCCCGGCGCGGGCAAAATCCTCCAGATGGCTGTCGGGGTTGGTCGTCATCACATGACAGTCGAAATAGAGGTCGGTGACCTTTCTGACGCTTTCGATGACCGGTATCCCAAAGGAGATGTTCGGCACGAAGTGACCATCCATGACGTCGAGATGCAGCCACTCGACGTGATCCTCGATGCCCTTGATCTCGGACTCCAGTCGGGCGAAGTCGGCGGCAAGAAGTGACGGCGCAATCTTGATGCTCACTGGCGATGAAGTGTATGAGGGCCGTCGACTCACCCGGTGTCACACCTCGCGACTGCAGACAGGACCGTCAGATCGCGTCCCAGGCTCAAGAGACGACACCAGCCTCCCGCCGTCTCCCCCGGACCCAGTCCGCCCCCGACCGAGCCGTCTTGCCAGATGGCTGTAGCGAGACGAGCTCCACACCCCCGCCGCCAACACCGAGCACCGGGACAGAGTCGACCACGACCCAGGTTCCGGCGACAGGCACATGATGGTGTCGGCGGGCTTCGAGAATCTTGTGCGTCTGGCCGTCTATCTCGACCGTCGCCGCCGGGCTGGGCGCAAGAGCACGTACCCGGTTGACGAAATCGGTTACCGAGGGTGAGGTGGCCACCATGCGGTCGTCGATTGAGATCTTGTCGGCGTAGGTCGTGCCCTCCTCGGTCTGGTCCACCGGGACAACCGACCCGTCCAGATACCCGGGTAGGACCCTGACTATGAGCCTTGCCCCGAGATCAGCGAGTCGCCCGGTGAGCTCGCCCCCATTCTCATCAGGAAGGATGTCCACGGCCTGGGCGGTCAGAACCGGGCCGGTGTCCAGACCCTCATCGATCTTGATCACGGTCACGCCACTCATCGTGTCTCCGGCCATGAGGGCACGTTGAACGGGCGCCGCGCCGCGCCAGCGGGGCAGAAGCGAGAAGTGAAGGTTGAGAAACCCGGACGTCGGCCGGGCCAAAAATTCGGGACGAAGTATCCGGCCGTAGGCAACGACCACGCCGACATCGAAGTCCCCGGTGGCTTCGACGGCTGAGACCAGCTCCGCCGAAGTAGACGGCTGGGCAACCGTGAGCTCCGCATCCAGAGCAAACATCTTGATCGGGGGCGCCGTCGGTGTCCCGGAACGGCCCCGGGGTCTATCCGGCTGGGTGAGCACAAGGCCAACATCGAACTCCCTGGTCAGGGTGGCGAGAGCCGGAATGGCGGCATCCGGGGTCCCCAGAAAGACGATCCGGGTCATTTCAGGCCAAGCGCTTCGTCTCGCAACTCCTTCAACGCGTGCTTGCGGACTCGTTTGGGGAGCCGGTCGATCAGTAGGCGTCCGTCGACATGATCGACCTCATGCTGGAGAACGCGGCCAACAATTCCATCACCAGCGAGCTCAATCTCATTGCCGTCGAGATCGAGGGCCTTCACACGTGCGAACGCAGGTCGCAGGATGGGCCAGTATCGGTCGGGGACAGACAGGCAGCCCTCGTCATACTCCCACTCACCGCTCGTCTCAACGATCTCGGGGTTGATCATCACGCGTGGGCCCAGTTCGTCCTGGACGTCAAAGACCGCCACACGCCGTGGGATACCGATCTGGCTGGCGGCGAGCCCCAACCCTGGAGCGTTGTACATGGTCTCGATCATGTCTCGGACCAGCGTGCGCACGGTGGAGTCAATGTCAATAACCGGCTTCGCCTCCATCCGGAGGACAGGATCGCCAAACGTTCGAATCGGATAGGTAGCCATCTGCTCAGTGGTTCACGGGAGGGTCCCGGCGAGGCAGCGTAGAGGGATGAAGCCGTAAGTCACCACTAGAGGTCAATCGGATCTGCGTCTATGCGCACAGTGCTTCCCGAGTCGCGCCATCTTCTCGCCAACTGTCGCAACGCCGGCCGGGCCCTCCCGAGGTCACCTTCCAGAAGCCAACGCCGGCCTTTCTCGAGCTCGATCGGGCCCATCACCGATGCGTCGGGGAGCTTCCTGAGCTCCCCGTCCAGCCCGGCCGGCTGTTCGCCGCGGACTTCGACTGCAATCATGTCGGTAGACGGTGGCACACCTGCCTTGGCGCGCTCGACGAGAATCCGCTCCAGGTACGGGATCGGGTCTCCTTTTCGCAATGCCTGGACCAGAGGGCCGGCGACGTCGAATGTCTGAACCATCATCCGATGCCCCGATCCGGGCTTGAGTGAGTTGGCCAGTCTGGCAAGTTGGCGCAGGGCCTCCTCCCCTGTTCGGTATCCAGGCCTCATCAGCATTCCGTCGACGTTGGTGGCGACCGTAAGCGACACCGGCCTGAGCCCGGCAAGATCCTTTTCGGTCCCAACCGTCACGGGACTCGCAGTGGCGGCGATGCCTGCCACGGGAGCGCCGAGCCGGGCATTGATCTCCCTCACGGTTTGCTCGATCATTCGGTGACTGGTGAAAACGAAGGAGTCCTCCCCTGCATCCGACATGGCGCGGATTGCGGCGACGACTCTGCTGGACAATTGTCCCGACCCGGGAGCCTCATCCGATCGGTCGACTATCTCCACGAGAGCCCAGGCGCGGGTCCCCACCCGCGTCACCTCGGCACCCGCCGAGAGCACCTCGACACTGGGGGTGGGACCGAAGAAGGCCACCGCGCAACCCTCGATGAGCGAACGCTTCCTGACCACCTCTCGGACGTGGACAGTTGGGGTTTGACGGTCCTTCATCGCCCTCCTTCCCTCTTCGAGAACCACCAGCAACGACAGTCCGCCAACCATCCACGTCGAAACGCGTGGCGTGCCGACCACGATCCTTCCCGAGCTCTGGGCCAACTCCCACCCTCGTGTGACCTCGGCGTCCGTCGTCGATGCGATCTCCACCAGAGCCGCTCCATAGATGGGGCGGGCCCGATGGCAGATTCGGCCCACCTCTGCGGCCGATGCGGCAATGACCATTGCCGAGCGTCCCGCCTCCAAGATGGGGGCCAGCGATTCCAGCCAGTCGAGCGGATGCCAACGTCCCAGAACTACACGAGAAGGTCTCCTCTCCCCGACCGCAGCGGCAACCGCCAGGCTGAGAATCGGGTGTGCCGAGGGTTGAATGCCCGGGTCGCTGGTGGGGGCGTCGGGTATCGGTCCGGGAAGATTCGGAGGTGTGGCCTTGCCCAGCAGGATCGAGACTGGAGCCACGTAGTGGTGGGCAGCCCACATGAGAGTCCTCAACAGTCTGTCGTCGAAGACCGCAGCCGCCCCGGAGACACCTGCAATCTCCTTGAGCTTGCCTTCACGATTGGACGACGTCTCGACTACCCAGCCACGCACACGTCTCCCCCCGAGTGGGACACGAACGATTGACCCGATCTGGATGTCCCCGGCGAGATGGTCTGGAATGGAGTACCAGAAGCCGTCGTCGACGGCAAAGGTCGGGATGTTTGGCACGACTCGGGCGACAAGAGCCTCCCTCGCCGGTTTCGGGGGCACTCCCCGCAGAGACTCCTCCGTCTCGGGCTGCGGGTGATCCGCCTCCCCCAACGTCCCTGAGGAAGAAATACTCAGAGGCCGGCCGCCCTCCTGATGTCATCGACTCTGTCGAGTTTCTCCCATGAGAAGTCGGGTCGCCCAAAGTGCCCGTAGACCGACGCCGCACTGAAGACGGGCCTGCTGAGAGCCAGGGACGAGATGATGGAAGCAGGCCGGAAGTCGTAGACCTCCATCACGATGCTCTCGATCTTCTCCGGGTCGATCTTCTCGGTGCCAAACGTCTCGACGTGAACCGAGAATGGCTGAGGCCGGCCTATTGCGTAGGCGAGTTGGATCTCCAGACGGTCAGCCAGCCCGGCCGCCACAGCATTCTTGGCAGCCCACCTCGCGGCATAAGCAGCCGAGCGGTCCACCTTGGTGGCATCCTTTCCCGAGAAGGCGCCACCACCGTGGCGGGCGTATCCGCCGTAGGTATCGACGATGATCTTGCGCCCGGTGAGCCCGGTGTCAGCCACCGGGCCTCCGATGACGAACCTGCCGCTGGGGTTGAAGATGAACTCGAGACCTTCCGAGAGCAACGCCTCGGGTACCACTTGCGAAACGACCGCTTCGTAGACGTCGTGCTTCATGTCCTCGTTGTCCTGGTCGTCGGAGTGATGCGTCGAGATGAGCACCTTTTCTACCGAGACGGGGCGCTGACCCTCGTAGCGGACCATGACCTGGGTCTTGCCATCCGGTCGCAAGTATCCGAGGGTCCCATCCTTGCGGACTTCTGCAAGCCGTTCCGCCAACCGATGCGCCAACTGGATCGGCAGTGGCATCAGGGCCTCTGTTTCCGTGACCGCGAAACCGAACATCAATCCTTGATCGCCGGCACCCATGTCGCGGTCGATGCCGGCAGCGATATCTGCGCTCTGGGCATCGATTCGATTCAGGATCTCAACAGTTGAAGCCGCGAAGCCGGGGTCGAACCCGTCGTAGCCAATCCTCTCGATGGTCGCACGGACGACTCCTTCAACGTCCAGTTCGGTGCCGGCCGAGATCTCACCGCCTATCACCGCGAGCCGCGTGGTCACGAACGTCTCGCAGGCGACACGAGCCCGAGGATCGGTGTGAAGGGCCGCGTCGAGGATGGCATCGGAAATGGCATCGGCCACCTTGTCCGGGTGTCCCTCGGTGACGGATTCGGATGTGAAGTAGGACGACCTCATGAAAGACGAGAGGTCAAGCCCGCGCCGCCAAATCGCCGACGATGCGATCCAGCAACAGCGAGGCCACTTCTTGTTTGCTCATCATGGGCCACGGTTCCGTCTGGCCTTCGCCGTCGATCAGAACCACACGGTTGGTGTTGCTTTCGAATCCCGAACCGGGCTCGGTGACGTCGTTGTACACGAGCAGGTCTACCTTCTTCACGACGGCTTTCTCGATCGCCCGTTCGACACCTTCTGTCTCGGCGGCGAAGCCGACGACAAATGGTCTCTCGTCGCGGGCCACCACGGAGGCCAGGACATCCGGCGTTGGGCTCAACTCGATGGAGTCGAGGCCGTCTGCTCTCGATATCTTCCCCTCGCTCGACTTCGAGGGGCGGAAATCAGCCACCGCTGCAGCCATGATCGCGACGTCGGCGTCCTCCCCGGAAACAGCGTCGAGCATCTCGTCGGCTGTCTCCACGGCGACGACCTTGACTGTCGGCAAGGCACTCAGGTCGGCTGCGGTGACAAGGGTGACCGTGAACCCACGGCGAGCGGCTTCGTCCGCGATTGCATGGCCCATTTTCCCCGATGACCGATTGCCCAGATACCTGACTGGATCGAGCGGCTCCCTGGTGCCGCCGGCCGTTACCAGTACGCGCAACGTCGAGTCGTCGGGGCTGAGCATCGCCTCGACCGCCTCGACGATCTCCTCCGGCTCCACCACCCGACCGATACCGACGTCACCCCCGGCCAAAGCACCAGAAGCGGGTCCGATGAGCAAGTAGCCGTCGCGCTCCAGGGTATTGATGTTGCGTTGTGTCGCCGGGTGCTCCCACATCTCCGTGTGCATTGCGGGGGCGATCAACACGGGCGACCGGGTGGTGAGAAGGGTGGCTGACACCAGGTCCGATGAAATGCCATTAGCCACTCTCCCGATCGTCGATGCTGTAGCGGGAGCAACGATCGCTACTTCGCACCATCGGGCCAGGTCGGTGTGTGGCGACACGCTGGTTTCGCCAAACAGCGTCGTGAAGGGCTGGCCACCGGTGATGGCCGCGAAGGTCTGGGCGCCGATGAACTCGCGGGCGGAATCGGTGAGGATGACCTTTACCTCGGCACCAGCCTCCACGAGACGACGGGCGAGAATAGCTGACTTGTAGGCGGCGACACCCCCGGTGACGGCGAGTAGAACCCGACGACCTTGGAGCATCTATTCCTCTACGGCCTCGACGGCCACCTTGCCCTCGGCGATCTCTTCCATGGCAATCGTCAAAGGCTTCCGGGAGAGTGTCTGCACCTGCGGGGGCACGAATTCTCCGTAGCCGACACCGAGTTGATGAAAGTAGCTGTTGATCTGACGGGCACGACGAGCCGACACCACGACGGTGGCGAATCTGTTGCCGATCTGGTCGATGACATCTTCAATTTTCATTAGGTCCTTTGGGGAGCATGAAGGCCTAAGGCTACCTCATCAGGAGCCAATAATCAGATCGGTGACATCGTCGATCGCATGCTCCAGATCCTCGTTCACCACGATGTGGTCAAACAGGCGCGGCGCCTCCTCCAGTTGGGACTCGGCGATCTTCAAACGACTGGCGATGTCCCGGCTCGAGGTATCCCCTCTTGATCGCAGCCTCTGCCACAGCACCTCGGTTGAAGGTGGAGACACAAAGATCATGAGGGCATCGGGTCGCTGCGCCCGAACCTGTCGTGCACCCTCGATCTCGATATCCAGCAACACATCCCTTCCCGCCGCAGTCTCCGCTTCGACCGGGTCGGAGGGCGTCCCGTAGTGGTTTCCGTCATAGATCGCCCACTCCAAGAGGGCGTCTCTGGCGATCATCTCCTCGAACTCGTCGGTGGTGACGAAGTCGTAGTCGACGCCCTGCGTCTCACCGGGCCGGGCCGGACGGGTAGTCGCCGAAACGGAAAAGACAATGTCGACGCGGTCGAGCAGTCTTCTGATGATGCTGGTCTTACCGGAGCCGGAAGGCCCGGAAATGACAATGAGCCGCCCGGCCAACTCAGGAGAACTCTGCGAGCAACGCCTCCTTCTGCCTGTCTCCGAGACCTCGAATTCGTCGATTCTCGGCGATACCGATCGATTCCATGAGACGCTTGGCCTTGATCTTCCCCGTGCCGGGCATAGCCGCGATGAGGGAGGCGACTTTCAACCCTGCCAAGAGCTCCTCGCTATCGGCCTCGTCGAATAGCTCGGAGAGTGTCATGGAACCGGTCTTCAGAAGTTCCTTGACCTCTGCTCGAACCCTTCGTGCTTCGGCGGCCTTCTCAAGAGCCTTCATTCGCTGCTCGTCGGTCAGCTGTGGTGGCTGTGCCATGGCTTGTGTGACTCCTCGCTCTGGTGCCTGGGCGATGCCAGACATCACCGGCGACCATAGCCAGGGCCATCAGACGGGGACGGCTATACCACTGGCACTAGAGAAGCGCCGCCGAGCGCAGTGACTCCAAGATGGACGTCGCCGACGCGACCGGGTCCGATGCCTCGGTGATGGCCCTTCCCACCACGATGAAGTCGGCTCCTGCCCGGAGAGCCTCGACAGGGGTGGCTGTCCGCTTCTGATCACCGTGAGCGGATCCCCCCGGTCGAATTCCCGGGGTGACAACAAGAAACTGTGGGGACAGCTTCTTCACCGAGGCCACCTCCAGCGGCGAACAGATCACACCCTCCGCTCCGGCGCGTCTGGCCAGTCGGGCAAGTTCGACAGACCGGGCTCGAACCGAGCCAGACATTCCCAGAGTCTTCAGGTCGGTCTGGTCGAGCGAAGTGAGCACGGTGACAGCGAGGACGCCCACCTTCCGACCCTCCGAACCAGCCGCGAGCCCGGATGCAGCTGCTTCGATCATCCGGCTTCCGCCGGTGGCATGGGCTGTGATCCACCGAGCCCCATGAGCTGCCAGCTGTCGAGCGGCTCGTTCCGTCGTGTTCGGGATGTCGTGGAGCTTGGCGTCGGCAAACACCGGCAGCCCGAGCCCCGCTATCCGGGAAACAGACTCTGGCCCCTCACCCATGAGAAGCTCCAATCCCACTTTGAATCCTCCGACATAGCCGTCGAGGGACCGGGCCAGACGTTCGGCTCGGGCCAGATCAGACACATCGAGAGCCACCAGAATCGGATTCACCACGTCCCAACCGTCCCCACCAGGTCGGCCACACTTTCGACACCGAGACTCACCATGAGCTCCACCAGCTCCTTCGTGATCCGAGTCCCGGCCTTTGGCTCGGCAAAATGAACGGTGCCGAGCTCGACTGCCGATGCTCCGGCGACGAGATACTCCGCAACATCTGCGCCTGATGAGACTCCTCCGCATCCGACGATCGAAAGATCCGGGATTGCTCTGGCAACTTCGTACACACAGCGCAGCGACAGGGGTTTTAGACCAGGCCCGCTGTACCCCCCGACCCCTCCGGAGAGCAAGGGCATACGGTCTGAGAGCGACAGTCCAAATCCGAACGCCGTGTTGGTGAGGACAACGAAGTCTGCGCCCGCATCACGACATGCCCCGGCCACCCCGACGACGTCGGGTGTGTTTGGTGACAGCTTTGCTCCGACGGGGACGTCGACGGAACCGCTGACGGCCCCAATCACCTCACTGCTCCGGTTCGCGGAGAAGGAGAACATCTCACCATCCTCGAGATTCGGACAGGAGAGGTTGACTTCGACGGCGGTGACTCCGGCCGAGACCAGGCCCTCGGCCACATGGACGAATCCGTCGGCGTCGCCGGCAACGGCCGATCCCCAAATCGGGACTCGAAGACCGGGAATCCGCGGTCTCAGCGCGTTGACCCAACTGGCGATTCCCGGGTTCTGAATACCAACGGCGTTCAACATTCCGGCGGTAGTCGGAGCGAGTCGTGGGGCGGGTCGCCCCTGCCAAGGCTCCGGAGCGACAGACTTGGCCACGGCGGCCCCGTAGGGTCGGACGTCTGCCACTTCGGCCCATTCCCACACCGATCCAACGGTCCCCGACGCGGCGACGAGCGGTGAACTCAGGGCCAACTCACCGACGGAGGTAGCAAGTGGTGTGTCGCTCAATTCATGCAGCTATCTGGGTGACACACCCCTAGCGACCGCGGTGCCATTCCTGCAAGCTCCTCGGACGGTTGATTGCTCCCGGCCCCGCCCGCAGACTCCGGGCCACGGCGAGGCCACCCTGGATGGTGGTGACGCATGGAACAGCATGCCGGCGGGCAGATTGACGGATCTTTGTTCCGTCCGACCGGGCCCTCCCCCCGCGTGGCGTGTTCACGACCAACTGGACCTCACCGTTCTCGAGCCTCTCGCCTATGTCCCGGTGACCCTCGCCAACCTTGTTCACCACTTCCGCCTCGATCGCATGATGGTGGAGAAAGCGCGCCGTGCCTTTGGTGGCAACCACGTCAAAACCGAGCAGGACGAAAGCCTGGGCCACGGCAAGACCCATCGGCTTGTCTCGATCGGCAAACGAGAGGAACACCCGCCCCCGATCTGCGAGTACGTGGCCGGCACCGAGCAAAGCCTTGCCGTAGGCGACACCCACATCGGAGCCGATCCCCATCACCTCACCCGTCGACTTCATCTCGGGACCAAGCACCGAGTCCTCTTCGGGAAATCGGTCCCACGGGAGAACGGCCTCTTTCACCGCGACGAAGTCGTAGCCCTCCCGCTCCTCCGGGATCAGGCCTTCGGATCGAAGCTCCTCGATTCTGGACCCCATCATGACTCTGGCGGCGATGCGGGCGAGCGGCATCCCCTTCGCCTTCGAGATGAAGGGGACGGTCCGACTTCCCCGAGGATTCACCTCGAGGACATATACGTCATCACCCTTGACCGCGAACTGGATGTTGATGAGGCCCTGGACCCCAAGAGCAGCTGCCAGCTCACCCGTCGCCCTGAGTATCTCCTTGTTGGCCTCGTCGGAGAGGGTCGGAGGCGGGGTGACGCACCCGGAGTCACCGGAGTGGATTCCGGCCTGTTCGACGTGTTCCATGACTCCTCCCACGAGAAGCTCGTGGCCGTCAAACACCGCATCGACGTCTACCTCGACCGCAGATTCCAAGAAACGGTCGATCAGAATTGGATTGGAGACAACTTCGGGGTCGCCCTCGCCATAGATCTCCCTCACATAAGCGCCCAACTCCTCCGGACTGTAAATCACTTTCATCTTGCGACCCCCGAGAACAAACGAGGGCCGAACCATGACCGGCAGGCCAATCTGATCTACGACGTCATCAGCCTCGGCGGCAGATGTAGCCGAGCCGGCCGGCGGCTGTTTGAGACCGAGATTGCGACAGATCTCGGCAAACTGCTCCCGGTCTTCGGCAAGGGCGATCGAAGCCGGCGACGTCCCGGCAATGACGACTCCCGCATTGGCGAGTTCCTCCGCCAGGTTGAGTGGTGTTTGGCCTCCCAACTGAACAATCACTGCCTCTGGCTTCTCGACGTCAATGACGGCGAGAACGTCTTCTGTCGTCAGAGGCTCGAAGTACAGACGATCAGAAGTGTCGTAATCGGTGGAAACCGTTTCGGGATTGCAGTTGATCATCACCGTCTCGTAGCCGGCGTCGCGCAACGCAAAACTGGCATGCACGCAGCAATAATCGAACTCGATCCCCTGGCCGATGCGGTTGGGCCCGGAGCCGAGCACCACGACACGCGGCTTTGCGGACGGCCTGACTTCACTCTCTTCTTCAAAGGTGCCGTACATGTAGGGGGTCAGCGCCTCAAACTCAGCCGCACATGTGTCCACAGTCTTGAACGTGCGCACTATGCCTTCTGACGCGCGCAGTTCGCGCACATCAATCTCTTCACGATCCCACAGGTAGGCGATCTGACGATCGGAGAAGCCATACCGCTTCGCCTCTCTCAGAATGGCAACATCGGTGGAGGCCTCGAGTTCCTCCCGAACCTCCACGATCTCGCTCATCTGATCGACAAACCAGGGATCGACCATCGATAGGCCCGATACATCCTCGACGGTCCATCCGCGGCGCAGCGCCTCACCCATGGCGAAGACCCGATCCGGTGTTGGCTCCCTCACCGCCTCGACGAGCTCGTCGTCGTCGAGCGACAGGACCCGGTCCTCCAACACATCGGCATTGAGCCCGGCTCGTCCACTCTCAAGGCTTCGCAGAGCCTTCTGTAGAGCCTCGGGGAAGGTCCGACCTATTGCCATTGCCTCACCGACACTCCGCATTGACGTGCCCAGTCGCGTGGGGGCCGACGGAAACTTGGCGAAGTCGAATCTCGGGATTTTCACGACGACATAGTCGAGGGCGGGCTCGAATGAGGCGGGAGTCGCCGCCGTAATGTCATTGGAGACCTCGTCGAGGGTGTAACCAACGGCTAAGAGCGCGGCGAGCTTGGCGATCGGAAAACCGGTCGCCTTGGAAGCGAGGGCGGATGATCTACTCACGCGGGGATTCATCTCGATGACGAGTCGCCGCCCCGTCTCGGGGTCAACGGCGAACTGAACATTGGAGCCACCGGTTTCAACACCTATGGCCTGCAAGACCTTGATCCCGTCGTCCCGCATCTCCTGATATTCGCGATCGGACAGTGTCTGGATCGGAGCCACCGTTATCGAATCTCCGGTGTGAACACCCATGGGGTCAAAATTCTCGATCGAGCAAACGATGACCGCGTTACCGGCGCCATCGCGCATGATTTCCAGCTCGTACTCCTTCCACCCCACAAGCGACTCCTCCACGAGGATCTCTCCGATCGGCGAGGTAGTGAAACCGCCCTCGGCGATGTCGAGCAATGCCTCCTCTGTGTCGGCGACTCCAGTGCCACTGCCCCCGAGGATGAACGATGGGCGCACCATCACCGGGTAGCCGAGGTCTCTGGCAATGCTCAACGCCTCCGCCATCGATGTGGCATACCCGGCCCGGGGAACTTCGAGACCCACCGTCTCCATTGTTTCCTTGAATTTTCCCCGATCCTCGGCCTTCTCGATTGCCTCGAGCCCGGCGCCGATCATCTGGACCCCGTGACGGTCGAGGACCCCACTGCGGGCTAATTCGGCCGAAACGTTCAGAGCCGTCTGTCCGCCAAGCGTCGGAAGCAGTGCGTCCGGACGTTCCCGGGCGATCACTTCGGCCACGACCTCGGGGGTGATGGGCTCGATGTAGGTGGCGTCGGCGAACTCGGGGTCGGTCATGATCGTCGCATGGTTCGAGTTGACGAGAATGACCCGGTAGCCCTCAGCTCTGAGAACCTTGGCCGCCTGGGTGCCCGAGTAATCGAATTCGCACCCCTGACCGATCACGATCGGTCCCGAGCCGATCAACAGGATCGACCTGATGTCGCGACGGGAAGGCATCAGCCGGCCTCTTCCATCAATCGGACGAAGTCATCGAACAACCCTCGGGCGTCACTGGGGCCGGGAGCTCCCTCAGGATGGTATTGGACGGAGAAAGCCGGGATCTCTTCGAGAACCATCCCCTCCAACGTGCCGTCGTTGAGATTCTGGTGAGATGGGCGCAAACGGCCGAAGGGTGTCTCCACCACCTCGGGCAGGAGATTTGGTCCGACCAATCCCTGCTGCCTGTCGGGTTGGTCCTCGTCGCTCAAGGACCACAAATCGACGGCAAAACCGTGATTCTGGGCGGTGATCTCGACACGGTTGTCATCCAGGCGTCGCACAGGATGGTTGCCCCCATGATGGCCAAACGGGAGCTTGAACGTAGAGGCCCCGACGGCAAGCCCGAGGACCTGATGACCGAGGCAGATACCGAACAGAGGCCGTTTGCCCAGCAGGTCTCGCAGAGACGTGGTGGTGTCTGTCAGGGGCTCCGGGTCGCCGGGTCCGTTGGAAACGAAGACCCCGCTGGGCGCCATCTCGAGGATCGTCTCGGCGTCCGTCCCCGCCGGAACGACCACAACCTCGAATCCGCGGCCTGTCAGGTTACGAAGGATGTCCGTCTTCAGGCCGAGGTCAATGGCCACTACAAGACCCCGTGTGTCGCCTCGAGCATCGAGCCGGTACAGCTCACCGGTGGTGACCGAGGATGCCAGGTCCTGGCCGGCCATGGTCGGAGCGTCCGCCGCGATCTCGATCAGCTCGGCTTCCGACACGTCCGAGCCCATCGCGATCGGCATGGCGCCTCGACTTCGTATGTGTCTGGCGAGCCGACGGGTGTCGACCTCACTCATAGCAACGACATCAAGACGTCGGAGGTAGTCGGCCAGGCTTCCCTCCGATCTCCAGCTCGATCCCCTTCGCGAGAGGGATCGCATGATGAATCCGGAGACGGCCGGACTCGAGGACTGGGCATCGAGGTCGGCAACGCCGTAGTTGCCGATATGGGGATATGTCATCACAACAACCTGCCCCGCATATGAGGGGTCGGTCAAGATCTCCTGGTAGCCCGTCATCGAGGTATTGAAAACGGCTTCTCCGGTGACGACACCGGGTCCGCCAACCGAGTCCCCCCGGAACACCTCTCCGTCGGCCGTCGCCAGAAGTGCCGGCACTTTGCCTCTCATGCGGCACCAACCAGCCTGTGAACGATCCTTCCTTTGTGCACCGTGAGCAGCGAGCGCCCCGTCAAACGATGACCCTTGAAGGGACTGTTCGCTGATCGGGACACGAACCTGTCAGGTGTCCATACGTGTCGTGGATCGAAAACGACGATGTTCGCCGGCTCGCCAACAGCGATCGGCCGACCCTGGTCTCCGAGGGATGCGATCGAAGCTGGATTGACACTCAGTGATTGGAACATGCGTGCCGGATTATCGACGACCTCGGATACAACGGCGGCGGCCGTTTCGAGGCCGATGACCCCCCGTGGCGCCTCCGCGAACGAGGTTGACTTCTCTTTGGCCGTGTGGGGTGCATGGTCGGTGGCCACGACATCGATCGTCCCGTCGTTCAGTGCCTCCCTCAACACCCGTCGGTCGTCAACCGATCGAAGGGGTGGGTACATCTTGAAATCGGTATCGAGGTCCGCCAGCGCGGTGTCGTCGAACGTGAGATGGTGCGGGGTGACTTCCGCCGTTATTGGCAGGCCTTCGGCCTTGGCGTGACGGATCAATTCGACCGTTCCCGCTGCCGACACATGTTGACAGTGATACCCGGCTCCGGTCTCACGGACCAGGTCGAGGTCACGTTCAACAACCTCGATTTCCGCTTCGGCCGGAAGTCCACCGACATCCAACCGGGCCGCGATCGACCCCTCGTGCATATGCCCGTCGACGGTCATCGCCGCATCCTCAGGATGCTGGGAAACGATGGCTCCGGGGAGAGCAGCTATCCGCATCATGACCGAGCGAAGAACGTCAACGTCGTCGACAGAGTCTCCGTCGTCGGTGAAGATCCTCACCCCGCACTCGTAGAGACCCTCGATGTCGGAGGGAACCACACCGGCACGGCCTTGCGTCATCGCGCCGGCTGCTGAAACCTCGATCAGACCGACCTCGGCTCCACGGCGCATCACCTCTTCAGCAATCTTCGCCTCATCCATCGGTGGATCGGTGTTCGGCATGGCCACGACAGCCGTGAAACCGCCGGCAACAGCCGCTGCCGACCCCGAGGCGATGTCTTCCTTCCAGGTATGGCCCGGTTCACGAAGATGGGTGTGGATATCCACAAACCCAGGACCGACCAGACACCCGGAGGCGTCCACCACCTCATCGACCTCGCCGGGATGGACACTTCCCACGGCTGCGATCCGATCTCCGTCGATCAAAACATCTTTGACCTCGAAAGGCCCTTTCGAGAAGGTGCTCCCCGAGAACACGCTGCCACCCCTGATCAGAATCATGAGAGCCCATCCCTGAGCGCGGCGAGCACAGCCATCCGGGTCGGGACGCCGTTGGCCACCTGGCTCAGAATCAGCGAGCGGGGGCCATCGGCAACATCACCGGTTATCTCGACGTCACGATTCATTGGACCCGGGTGCATCACCACGGCCTCCGGTTTCATGGCGGCTGCCCTTTTCGAGTCGATCCGAAACCGCTCGATGTAGTCGTCGGGGATCCGGGTGCCTCTTTCCCGCTGCACTCTCAGCAGATACACAATGTCCAAATCACCGAGATGGCTGTCCAGGTCGGTGGACATCTCGAAGCCGGCAGGCTCGTGTTCGGGAAGAAGGGACTCGGGGCCGATCAGCATGGATTCGACACCGAGAACCGGCATGGCGTGAAACAGGCTTCCCGCAACCCGACTCTGCCGGATATCGCCGACAATACCCATACGCAGACCCTCGAGCGACCCGAAGCGCCGATGAAGCGTCACCGCATCGAGGAGTGCTTGTGTCGGATGTTCATTGGCCCCATCACCGGCGTTCACCACTGGCACCCCGGTCCAGTCGTGGATGGCATCCGGAACCCCGGCCTCGGAATGCCTGACCACCAGGATGTCTGCGCCCATTGCCGTCACCGTCAGTGCCGTGTCTCGCAGAGACTCCCCCTTCTTCGTCGAGGCGGTGTCCGGGTCGAATGTCATCAGGTCGGCTCCGAGACGGTTGGTGGCGAGCTCGAACGAGAGACGAGTGCGTGTGGAGGACTCAAAGAACATCATTGCCACCGCTCGACCGGACAACTGATCACCGGGTGCCTCGCGGCTTTCGGCGTGGTGGGCGTGCCCCAACGCAGACTCGATCAACTCAATGAGCTCCAGTCGGCTCAGACCACGCAGCGTCGTCAGAGCCTTCAAGCCGGGGCGGTCCTCTCGATCCAAACACCCTCCTGGCCGTCGAGGTCGAGAATTCGCACTCTCACCGTTTCGTCTCTTGCCGTGGGCAGGTTCTTGCCCACATAGTCGGCCCGAATCGGCAGCTCCCGATGGCCACGATCGACCAGGACGGCCAACTCTGTCGACACTGCCCGGCCAACATCGGTGAGTGCGTCGAGGGCGGCTCGTATGGTGCGGCCGGTGTAAAGAACATCATCGACGATGACGACGCTTCGGCCATCTATCCCGGAAGGTATGTGGGTGGTTTTGGGCTCGATGTCCGCCCGCGAGTTCCTGTCGTCGCGATAGAGACCGATATCAAGCTCGCCGATGGGGACAATGCAGTTCTCGAAAACCCCGATGGTCTCTGCCAGTTCCCGAGCAAGGTGGACCCCACGTGTGTGAACGCCGATGACCACTATCTCGTCGGCGCCGCGATGAGTCTCCAGAATCTCATGGGAGATGCGGCGAAGCGCCCGGTGAATGTCTTCGCCGGTCATCACCCGGGTCATGTCTGAGCCTCAGGTCGCCATGATAGGTTCCCCATGGTTTTCCTTTCCGGCCTCGCTGGACCGTCTTTAAAGGTCGGAGATGACCATAACTCGCCGGATGCCGTCCTGTGGTCTGTCCGACGAAATGGTGTGGATCATTGGTGCGACGGCCCGCTGGCTCATCCGTCGCGAACTGATTTCGCCAGGGTCGCCAGCACACCGTTGACGAAGGAGCCAGACTTCTCGGTGGAATAGACCTGCGCCAGACGGACTGCCTCTGAGACTATGACCGCCGTCGAAGGCTCTGGCCCGCTCTGCAGTTCGAAGAGTCCCAGACGGAGGATGTTGCGATCGATCAGAGGCATCCTGGCGACACTCCAGTGCTCGGACACCGCTTCGATCTGGACATCGAGATCCTCCAGATGTTCGACCACCCCCTTGACGAGCCGCCCGGCTCTGCCCTCCGGATACTCTGCCGACTCGTCGCGGGTCTCATGCTCGTAGAGACGCTCGAGAGCCAGGTCTCGGGGCTCGATCACCACCTCCACACCCAGGACTCCGGCTGCGGCCACGGCGAGATCGGCCCCGAGTAGGTCGCCCGGATCGTCGGGCTCGTGGCGAGAGGCCAGCACAGCCTGGACCTCGCTGACTTCCTTGCCGATCGCATCCGCGAGGTCACTTGCTGATATGCGGGCAGGGATCATGATCGACTCGGACGCTTTGATCATGCCCGTGTCAGGTACTCCCCGCTCCTCGTGTCGACCTTCACCCTCTCACCCTGCTCGACGAAGAGGGGGACCTGGACGGTGATCCCGGTCTCGAGCGTTACCGTCTTCGTCGCACCGGTCCGGGTGTCACCCTTTACCGCCGGCTCGGCGTATGTCACTTCGAGGTCGACTGACGCCGGCATGTCGACGCCGATAGCAGTGCCCTGGTACATACTCAGGCTGACGGTCATCCCATCGACGAGGTACTTGGCAGCTTCGGCGACATCCTCGGCGGGCAGCACGATCTGTCCGTAGTCAGAGAGATTCATGAAGTGGAACCCGAGGTCGTCTGAATACAGGTACTGGTGCTCACTGCGATCGATGATCGCCTGCTTCACGTTCTCGTCGGCCCTGAATGTGCGATCCATGACTTGACCCGTGTCGAGCTTCTTGAGCTTCATCCGGACGAAGGCTTTCCCCTTTCCGGGTTTGACGTGCTGGTACTCGACAATCGAGAAGAGCCCGTCGTCGAGTTCCATTGCCATGCCGGGCCTGAGATCGTTGGTGCTGATCATGTGCGCTTCCTGGGATTCGGCGTCGGGGACGGTACCTCACATGCTCATGACATGCTGTGTCGACCAGTGTCAAAGACTAAGGGATTACAAGGCAATTCTCGGTGCTGCCGTCGAGGCTCCTGTCGTCTGGTATCGGGCAGTTACAGCCCGTATGGCTGCAGTTTTGGCTGCAAAGTGAACGAACCCCTCGTAGGCGATCCGTGTAACAGCGCCTGGTTACTGTGATGTCAGACCCCTAGAAAACGGTGTGCCACCATCAGCCCGTCTACCGAATAGGTCGTCTGCCTCATCTAACAGAAGTATCGCCTAGATTCCTCAGCCAGGTGGAAGACAAGGATTACCCGGAAAAACTGCTGCGACTCGCCGACATGTGGCAGAGCGGAACCATCTCAGCCGACGAATTGGAGCAGTACAAGGCTCAGCTTGGCTTGTCCGACTCCGATTTCGAGCGATTGAAAACGAGAGTCGGATTCAAGGTCAAATATGTGGGAGGGATGCCCCCCGGAACTATCCCCACCGGGCGCACCGGCACGGACGCCCGAATCGAAATCCACAACGATCAGATCGACATCGCTGTCGCCGGAATCAGCCATAAGTATCCGCTTGCTGAAGTCCGCTACATCTC
>JAPUJM010000183.1 GCA_027296205.1 Actinomycetota bacterium | reverse complement strand
TCGCTGCTTGGTTGGAGATCGATCGCCGCGTTGGCATCCGCAACCGCCTCTTCCACCCGCTCCCATGTGCTGAGAGCAATCGACCGGTTCACTTACGCCTGTCCCAGGATGTCGATGTCGTCTGGTTGGAGATCGATCGCTGCGGTGACATCAGCAACCGCCTCCTCCACCCGGTCCAACAAAATAAGATCAACACAGCGGCTCACATACGCCGCGGCGAGGATGTCGATGCTTGGTTGGAGATCGATCGCCGCGGTGGCATCAGAAACCGCCTCCTCCACCCGCTCCAATGTGCTGACAACGATCGAACGGTTCACCCATGCGCTCCATGTCGGTACCGCGAGCGTAACTACACGCGTGTGATTCCCCAACGACCTCCGTGGAGATATCGTGATTGGCCGCGAGGGCGCTGTGTTTGAGTTCACGGCTCTGCAGCGTGTCGTGCTGAGGGCGCAACGGAGAGCGTATGAGGTTGGCAGAATCTCGCCAGGGTGACCCCACCCCATTTCCCCGGTCGGGGAGATCTGTTCAGGGTGCTCGTCGCCAGTCCAGGTACGATTGCCCGTGGCTACGACAGAAACGGAACGCGGCCCCGTTAGCGTGCCCTGACCCAGAGGTCGGTCAATCGGCGGCTGAGACCTCTCTGAAGCGCCGAGAGATCAAGTTATGTCGGGAGACGTCTTCCGCGATGCTCGGCAACATCGCTGAGTCGCGCTCGTTGCGCGTGAGCAATTGTGCGCCGTCTTCCTCGGTTTCGTCCGTGCCACCGTCATGGGTGAGGTCTACCACTAGAGAGTCGCAATGACCGCGAGACCAACCACGGGCACGACAATTTCCAAGACGTTGACAGAAGCCGAATCCGAATCCACGATGGCAACTCCCGTCGAATCTCAGCCGCCATCGTGATGAAACACCAGCCGACCCACAATCCGGAAAGACTGTGATATACACGCCAAGAACCACCTCGACCCTGACCGGTACGACACGGCCCGGAACCGTGGATTCCTCATGACCTCTACTGAAGCCCTCGACTACGCCGTCAACACCCTCGCCACCGGTAGAGCCAAACAAAACGACCTTGAGAACACCAGTTCGCGACGTCGATCTGATCGCGGCTTGGAACTCATCAGAAGGCTCCGAAACACATGACATCCGAAGGCAACCGGCATACGGGGAAGTGGTCTCCACAATGAACCCGGTTTCGTTCTGGTTTACTACTCACCAACCCCGCAAGGTTGCGTGTCTCGAGATGTAGGTATCTCGGGTTCAGGCTCCGTCACCTTCCTCGTCCGTCGTGCCCCCCGTACCACCTTCGGTCTCCTTCAGACGCCGTCTCACCCTGTCCCAGCCGATTCCCGCCATTGGGATGAGGAGCAGAGGGCCGAGCCAAACGAAGTTGTCGCGAAGGAAACCGGACGCCCCCTGAAAGACGCCCACCTGCAGGTCAATCGTTTCTTCGAACACCTTCACCGGGTATACGACATTCTCCAGCCGAGACCCACCAACGGCAACTTCGATCAACGCGTTCACGGTCAGGGCCAACTCTTGCTTTCCCGAGTCTTCTGCGGTGATCTGCCATTTCCACTCCGCATTCCCAGGTAGCGCCTGGATCGGCGGTGTTAGGGGACCGATGTCGAAGCCACGTCCAACGAGGATGGCCGGCATCAACGCAACGACCTCGATGTCGGCTGGTACCACGTTGCCTTCTTCGTAGTTGGTCGGGGCGATCTCGACGCCCCTCGCACCCGACTCGACTTTCAGCTGAATGGTGAGTGTCTCGCCGAATGCCATGCGATCCGGATGATTGAACGCCAGGCCTCCCGGAGTGAGATTGTTCTCGATCTCCTCAGTGATGGCCTCGATGGCCGCGAACGCCCCGGGAGGGAATGGTGGTGGTCGGACTTGATGTGGTGGACACGATGGAGCGGGGCGTGCCGGCGCCACATGCCGCCTGGCTGAACCTCAATCGACAGAATCGTGATTCCAGAGCGAACCGGGCTCATCACAAGGCGGCCACCTTGAAGCGGTTGCTCCAGGTCTTTTCATCCGGCAACGGTGTTGAGGGTGCAAATCCCGAAGACGTCGAGGCCCGCCTCAGAAACCTGTCGCACGGAACCAAGGGCGAGTAACCAGCTCAGCAAGCTTACGTGCGCCGTGGGTGGGTGTAAGTGGCCGTCCGCTGTGTGTCGCGCCGAGCGATTGAGCGATGTTGGTGTTGTCGGACAGATCGAGTGATGCGGTCACTGATCCTTCGCTCGGTTTGCCGGGTCCGGCATGAAGGAAGGGCTAGCCCCTTCGTCATTTGCAGAAAGTCTCCTTCCAATAGGTAGTAACAGTTGGCACTATTTAGTGCTAGGGGCTAGCGAAGGTTGAGGGGGAAGGATGCATGGCTTGTGGACGGCTATTGCGGGCCGGTTCGAGGCTGGCGACGATAATCGCGGCGGCGGCGTCGAGTATGCGTTGACGATCGCGCTGGTCGCGGTGGTGGTAACCGCGGGTGCGTTGCTGTTCATCTCGATCTCACCGGCCGGTAGATCGAGGTGACCTGGCACAGGACCCCGAAGGCACGTCGGATGCGACTTATTGATCCGGGTGACGAGCGGGGGACGATTCTGCTTTTGATGGCGCTACTCATGGTTGTGCTCCTTGGCGTCGTCGGCTTCGCCGTCGATCTCGGCTGGCTTTTCTGGAACAGCATCGAGATTCAGCATGGCGCCGATGCTGCTTCGCTGAGTGGCGTGGTCTATGTCGCCGAGGACACCGCCCAGGCCAAGGTAGAGGGAAGGGCCGCCGCCGCCGAGAACGGCTATTTGGACACGACCCTGGGCGGCCCCGACGTCGTCGCCATAATCGACTTCACAGACGACCCATCAGCGGTGGCGAATCCTTTCCAGTTGCGGGCCACAGTCACCCACCGGGTGCCGACCTTCTTCATGAACGTGTTCGGGATGAACGGCGTGGACATCTCGCGGACCGCGGTCGCCGAATATGTCCTTCCGTTGCCTCTGGGGAGCCCGGAGCCGTACTTCGGCAACGATCCTGCACTTGGACGCTGGCCAAACTTCTGGGGCAACATCCACGGCTACTACACCGGCAAGGGCATGGGAGACCGCTACTCGTCTCAATGCGTCGACTGGCAGAGCGCCTCAGGATGCACCAAGAACGACGAGCGACGCCAATCGCTGAACGCGGGAAACCCAAACGCTGAGGGCGGGTACGTCTATGGCATCGAAATCGACCCGGCGTCGGTCGGCTCGCTGCTGACCGTGGAGCTCTTCGACCCGCAATTCACCCGTGGCGGCGGAGATCACGTCCTGGTCGGTGACAACCCCCAGGGCAACAGCCCAGGCCCAGCCACAACATTCATGCTCTATGACTCGGACCCGACACCGCTCAACCTTACGGATGGAAACGTACTGGAGTGCTCGGTTACGTACGGCCCGCGGGATCCATATGCCGACTTCAACATGGACGGGTCCGCCGACAACAGCGACGATCTCGACGGCGACGGCGATCTGGACTGGGACGACGTCGAGATAGGACTGTTGGGTGGGGTGGCCGCACTATGGGAACCGTTGTGCACGATCCCAATCACCGAGGCCGGTATTTTCCCATTGCGAGTGATGATCAACGACTCAGGTGGCTCCGACCAGCGAGGCCTCAACCGATGGTCACTACGAGCCTTCACCTCTGGAGGCCCGACACCCAGGGTCTACGGCCTAGGCGACATGGCGATCTACGCCAACGTCGACGGCACGCTCGGTGACACCGAGTTTCATCTCGCCGAGGTGGACGAGGTGCATGCCGGGAAAGGCCTGGTCATCGAACTATGGGATGCAGGCGACGCCAGTGGCAACCACTCAGTAGAGATCCGCGATCCCTCAGGCAACACCCCGCCATGCACCTGGACCGCAGAGAAAGACACCGGAGGCGGCACCACCTCCGGCACCGAATCAGGCTGTGTCATCTCTACCAGCGGCAGCCGGTACAACAGCTGGCTCTTGACAATCCGGATCGCTCTGCCCGCCGACTATTCCTGCGCCGCCGACTGTTGGTGGAAGATCCACTACAACTACCCCGGCAAAACCCAAGACACCACAACCTGGTCCGCTCACATCGAAGGAAACCCCCTCCGCCTCGTCG
>JAPUJM010000182.1 GCA_027296205.1 Actinomycetota bacterium | reverse complement strand
CGCAACATCAACGCGACTGTCGACGAGTCGATGCACCGGATTCGCCGCATCCTGATGGAGACACCGAGCGGTGTGTCGGTTCGCGGCTACGTCTCCACGGCCACCCACTGCCCCTATGAGGGTGAGCAGGACCCCGACTGGGTGGCTCATCTCGCCGAGACCCTGGTGGAGTGGGGCGTCGACTCTGTGCACCTCGGTGAGACCATCGGCAAGGCAACACCGCTCCACATCGAGCGGCTGCTGGGCGAAGTCGTCCACCGGGTGCCGGTCGAGAAGGTAGGTGTCCATTTCCACGACACATATGGCCAGGCAGTCGCCAACACAATGGTCGCTCTCGAATGGGGGATCGACAAGATGGACTCGTCCGCCGGGGGGCTCGGCGGTTGCCCGTTCGCTCCGGGCGCCGCCGGCAACGTGGCCACGGAGGATTTACTCTGGCTCCTCGATGGTCTCGACATCGAGCACGGGATTGACGCCAGGGGGGTCGCCGAGGTAGCTCAACGATTCTGTGCGGAGCACAATCTGGTCTACAACAGCAAGGCCGGCCGAGCACTGCTGGCGACTGAGGAAGAGGAATGAAATCGATCTACATCAGCGAGGACCTCGAGGCGATTCGCGTCGGTATTCGGGAGTTCGTCGAGCGCGAGATTGTCCCCAACGTCGAAGATTGGGAGGAGGCCCGTGCCGTCCCACGTGAACTGCTCAATGAAATGGGAAAGCTCGGTTTCTTCGGTCTTCGCGTCCCCGAGGAATATGGGGGCATTGCTCTCGGCCACATTGCGTCGGTCGTGTTTGGGGAGGAGCTTGGCCGTTGCACGGCGGGTGGGACAGCCATCACGATTCTGGTTCACACCGACCTGGCAACTCCCTATGTGACCAACTTTGGATCGCCGGAGCAGAAGGATCGTTGGCTTCCGAAGTTCGCCTCCGGGGAGTTGATCACCGCCATCGGTGTCACCGAGCCGGACGCCGGTTCTGACGTAGCCGCGCTCCGGACCACGGCAGTCCGCGACGGTGACGGTTGGCGTATCAACGGCACCAAGATGTTCATCACCAATGGCGGCATCGCCGATGTGGTGTTCATTGCGGCTCGGACCAATGTCGATGTCAAGGGATCGCGTGGTTTATCGCTATTCGGCGTCGAGGCCGGGACGGAAGGCTTTACCGCTACTCGTGCGTTGGACAAGATGGGGTGGCATTCGTCGAATACCGTTGAACTGGTCCTCGACGATGTTTGGGTTCCGGGAGAGAACCTCATCGGCGAGGAGAACCGTGGCTTCTACTACATCATGGAGAACTTCCAGAACGAGCGGATGGCCATTATGGGCCAGGGGTTGGGCGAGTCGCAGAAGGCAATCGAGCTCACGCTGGACTACGTCAAGAACCGGATGGCCTTCGGCGCCCCATTGTGGGACAAGCAGGCAATTCGACACCGCCTGGCGATGCGTCAGGCCGAGGTCGACGCTGCCCGGGAGTTCACCTATAAGGCGGCGTGGATGACCGATGAGGGTCTCGACTCCGTGCGCGAGGTTTCGGAGGTCAAGGCTCTCGTTGGAGAACTCACCAACCGGGTCATGTACGACTGTGTGCAATTCCATGGTGGTATGGGATTCATCGCCGAGACTGCCATCGAACGGATGTATCGGGACGCTCGTATTGGTTCGATCGGCGGTGGAGCGACCGAGGTCATGCTCGACGAGGTTGCGAAACGGCTCTAGCTCGGTGATTGAAACCCCGGCACCGGACGCCCGTTGCATGGCCCTTGGGGATCCTGGGGCTCGAACTGAGACCGCACCTGCCGGTCGAGGCGAGCGGGTCCTGACTCACGAGGTGAGGGTATCGTCGCGTCGGTGAATATTGACGAGGCGGCCAGGCTGCGAGCGGAGTATGAGGCTCGAGGACTGGTCGAGGGGGACATGGCCACCGAACCCTTCTCCGAATTCCAGACCTGGCTCTCCGGCGTAGTGGCAGCCGACATCGAGGAGCCGACCGCTTTTGTCCTCGCCACGGCAGACGGCTCGGGGCGACCGTCCTCGCGTGCGCTGTTGATGAAAGCCTTCTCCGAGGAGGGCATTGTCTTCTACACCAACCTCGCCAGTCGAAAGAGTGAGGAGCTGAGGATGAACCCGGCCGCCGCCGCCACGTTTGTATGGATTCCGTTGCATCGTCAAGTGAGATTCGAAGGGCAAGTGGTTGCTGTGGACGCAGTGGATGCAGACGCCTATTTCGCCGGGAGGCCTCGCGGGGCTCAGGTAGCTGCCCACGCTTCGGCACAGAGCAGTGTCGTATCCTCGCGGGCGGAGCTCGAGGAACGATACGCGGAGCTCGAACTGGCCTTTGGCGATGGTGAAGTGCCCCGCCCGACGACGTGGGGTGGCTGGCGTCTGCTGCCGTCCGCCGTTGAGTTCTGGCAAGGTCGGGTGAACCGGCTCCACGACCGGGTGCGATATCGACAGGACGGCGACATGTGGATCAAGGAGCGGTTGGCGCCATGAGAGTTCACGTGATGGGCTCATCGGGAACCTTCCCGGTTCGAGGCCGCCCGGCCTCCGGGTATCTGATCGAGCAGGG
>JAPUJM010000181.1 GCA_027296205.1 Actinomycetota bacterium | reverse complement strand
CTCTGTCAGCGCTATCACCTATTCGGCATCCCCGTAACCGATCGCGACGGCGTACTGCTGGGAATGGTCACCACAGATGGGGTCATCGAGGCGGTTCAGGACGAGGCCACCGAGGATTTCGCCGCTGCCGTCGGCGCCGGTATCGAAGAGACCGTCTACTCCGACATCACCGAGTCTTTTCGGATGCGGGCGCCCTGGTTGGTCCTCAACCTCTTCCTCGCACTGCTTGTCGCTTTTGTCATCGAGCGGCAGACGGGCCTCATCAGCAGCGAGCCCGTTCTTGCCGTCCTCATGCCGGTAATCGCACTACTCGGTGGGAACGGGGGCAACCAAAGCCTCGCCGTGATGATCAGATCCCTTGCCACCGACGACGTGCCACGCGCCCAGGTCCCGAGGATCCTGGCCCGGCAAACCGGGGTCGGTGTGCTCAACGGTCTTCTGTTGGCAGTGGTTTCCGCCGGCATGACTTATTTGCTCGTCGGCTCCGGTGTCTTTCGATCGGAGTCCGAGCCGGCAACGGTGGCTGCTGCCGTAGCCATTGCCGTCCTCGCCAACCTCGTCATTGCCACGGTCGCCGGAACAGCGATTCCCCTGGTTCTGAGGAGACTCGGCAAGGACCCAGCCCTCGCCTCGTCGATATTTGTGACCCTGATCTCCGATGTCGTCGGTTTCGGCGGATTTCTACTCGTGGCAGGGCTGCTGCTCTGATGAGTTCCTAGCCCGTCCGTCGCAGGACGCACCAGGTTCCCGCGCCGGCTCGGCTCTCCCGTCCCTCCACGGGGAAGGGCAAAACTGCCACAACATCCTCGGTCGATAGATGGATCGGAGTCTCTTCGCCGCTCGAGTTGACCCAGATCAGCTTCCCTCCGACAACAAGGACCCGGGACACTTCGTGAGGGAACAGAAAGGCGTTGATCGCGATCACCGCGTCAGCCGACCGGTCAGGGATCGGCAGGAGCCCACTGTCGGCCAGCACTCGGTAGGACGGCCCGGCGGGTGCGTGACGAACCATCTCGGCGGACACATCCACGGAGAGAACACAGTCGTACCGATCGGCAATCAGAGCCGAATAGATGCCGATGCCCGAACCCACCTCGATTGCCAGATGACTGTTATCGGTCTTGCCACCAAGTCCACGCTCGAAAGCGTCGAGAACCACCGCGGTGCGTTGGGGGGAGCTTCGGGTGTGCCATTCCGGTGCCAGGGTGTCAAACACCTCGACGACTTCGGTTCGAGCCTGCCGATTCCAGCCAACCGCGTCCAGTCCGGCGACACGACGCGTCATGATCCGCATCGGATGCTCCTCGTGGCCTAGACCCGAAGACTCATGTCCTTCGACCCGGATCGACGGAAGAACTTCGACGGAGCCGCCCATAGAGCCAGTATCGCCCGCTAGCTGCCGATTACGAACTCACCGAACTCCGCAAACGGGCCTTGGAACTTCACGGTGTCACCACCGATGAGGCTGACGAAGTGACTCTCGTCCAGGAGATCCTGCTGCTGCTCCGTTCGCTGGTCCTCAGGGATCACGAAGGCCTGGACCGCCGCCTCATCGTCGAAGACCTCCGCCCCCCACAGACCCGGGTTGGCTTCCAACAGGTCTCCGACGAAGTTCTCCAAATCGACATCGGTGTAGGCCCCGGAAGGGATCACCACGTAGAAGATCTCCCCGTTGTCTGTGGAGATTCGAACGGCAATCTCATAGCTCGCCACCGTCTCACCACGCAGGAGCGTCGTCGTGGTGACCTCCTCGGGCGTGGTGGTGGTGGTGCTGGCCTGACTTGGGGTCTCGGTAGTTCCGGTGACCAGGGAGGACGTGGTCGAGAGCTCCGCTTCCCCGCTATCGCAAGCAGCAGCCAGCATTCCAAGGGCAACGAGAAGAAAGATCAGAGTTCGGGACGCCATAACCCCCCAACGTAACCGGTGCGGGCGCTAGTTCCCGGGTTTGGGCCGCTGACGGGTGAGCGCTCCGAAAGCCGCAGCCAGACGGGCTGTGACAGGTCCGGGTGGAAAAGACTCCTCACCAATCTGGCCAACAGACTGAACCTCACGAATTGTGGAAAGGGCCATCACCTCGGCGGCCTCAGCGGGACGGTCCAGAGCCCATGAGCCTTCCAACACTTCGATGCCGAGCCCCCGGGCCTCCTCCAAAACGACACGACGGGTTATCGAGTCGAGAATTCCCAGATCGAGGGTTGGCGTCTCTATCACGTCATCTATGACCCAGGCGATCGAGAACGTCGGGCCCTCCAGAACACGATCATCGGTCGTGATCAACAAGGCATCCTCAAAGCCCTCTTTCCTCGCCCGTCTGGTTGCAGCCAGGTTGGGAGCGTACGAGAGAATCTTGGCGCCGGCCAGATCCCACTCCACACCGGCGGCGTGCCACGGTGCCTCGACCGGATACAGTCGGATCGGACCTGAGGCAACCGTCCATTCGTGTCCGAAGACGATTACCTGGGGTATCTCGTCCCCACCAGGAACGCTGGATCCACGGGTGACGACGACCCGGACGGCACAGTCCCCCAGACTCTCGGCGGTCCGAGTGATCCAACTCGAGATGTCGCCACGATCGGGGAGGTTGATCTCGAGACTGCTCGCGCTCGCCTCCAACCGATCGAGGTGCGCGTCAAGCCCGAACGGTCGTCCGTCGTATGCCCTGAGCACCTCGAAACATCCGTCACCACGAAGAACGGAGGAGTCGGTGACCGGGATACGGCCGTCACCGGCCTCGCCATTGATGAGAACCTGGCTGATCATTCGCCCGGACGGTAGGCATTGGTGATGGGGAGACGCCGGTCCTTCCCGAAGGCTTTGGTTGTGATCTTGACGCCAGGAGCAGCCTGACGTCGCTTGTACTCGTTTTGATCGACCATGCGGGCCACCCGGGTGACCAGATCGTGGTCGTACCCCGCCCGAACAATCTCCTCGGTGCCCATGTCTCGCTCCACGTAACGCTCGAGAATGGCGTCGAGGACCTCGTAGGGTGGAAGTGAATCCGAATCCCTCTGATCGGGACGCAGTTCGGCGGACGGTGGCTTGTCGATCGTGTTCTGCGGGATCACCTCCCGGTCCTTGTTACGCCAGCGAGCCAGTTCGTATACCGACGTCTTGAACACATCCTTGAGAACGGAATAGCCACCGACCATGTCGCCGTAGAGGGTGGCGTAGCCAGTTGCCATCTCCGACTTGTTGCCGGTGGCCACAACCATCGGGCCGAACTTGTTCGAGATGGCCATCAGGGTCGCCCCCCGTGATCTGGCCTGGAGATTCTCTTCGGCAACCCCGAATTCGGTGTCTTCGAATAGCGCCGAGAGAGAATCGAGGTGAGCCTCGTAGACGCCATCTATCGGCACGACATCGAAGCCGATACCAAGGTTCTCGGCGAGGGCGCGGGCATCCGCCAATGAATGCTCCGACGAGAACCGAGACGGCATCGCAATGCCCTGAACCCGGTTTGGCCCGAGGGCATCTACGGCGATGGTGGCGGTGAGGGACGAGTCGATGCCGCCAGAGAGACCGATTACGACACTCTCGAACCCGTTCTTTCGGACGTAGTCCGCGAGACCGACAGTCAAGGCCCGGTACATCTCCTCGGTGGGCTCGAGCAGCGGGCACACCAGGCCGGATGAGGCGTTTTCCCCTTCGATGGGAATGTCCACCACGAAAAAATCCTCTTCGAACTGTGGGGAGCGATGGATCACGTTTCCCTGCCCGTCGAACACCACCGACGCTCCATCAAACACGAGCTCGTCCTGACCACCGACCAGGTTCAGATAGATGACCGGTACCCGGGCAGCGCGGGCACGGGTGGCCAGCATCTCCTCTCGCTCGGCAGCCTTTCCGAGATGAAACGGCGATGCGTTGATATTGAGGAGCAGCTGTGCTCCACGCTCGGCCTGTTGGCTGGGAGGCCCGTCGGGTAGCCAGATGTCCTCGCAGATGGACACGCCGATCGACACCTCGCCGACTCTCCAGACTTGGCCCGGATCGGCTCCAACCGAGAAGTACCTGTCTTCATCAAAGACCCCGTAGTTGGGCAGCAGAACCTTGTGATATATCCCCCTGACGCCACCATCGCCAAGAATCGCCGCCGCGTTGGCAACCGGCCTCTCTTCTGAGTCGGCTGCGCCCCTTGGCGCATCGGATGCATGGTCGACAAATCCAACGATCGCGGTCATATCGGTCGCGGAGAGCGCCAGTCGATGGAGCGCAGCCAGGTTGGCATCCACAAAGTCGCGACGATGAACGAGGTCTTCGGGGGGATAACCGGTCAGTGCGAGCTCGGGGACGAGGAGCATGTCTGCGTCCGCCTCCGCCGCCATGGTCATTGCATCGGCAATCGCCGCCTCGTTACCCGAGATATCGCCCACCGTGAGATTCATTTGGGCGCCTGCGACCCGAAATGTCATGCCAACACGATACGCCTTGGTCGGTGGCACGGCACCGTCATAGCCTGGCCTGGTGACAGATCGAGCACACGACCCCGGCGACGAAGCCTTCATTGATCTTGGTTTCGACGCGACGACGACAGCCCGGATACGGACCGCCGTCGCGGCCAGCGCCGACCCTGATGGCGCGTTGGCTCGTATTGCCCCTGTCCTGGCAGCCGATGAGTCGATCGTCTCCGACGAAGACCGGCTCCGAAAAGTGGCGGCGATCGCCGGGGCCAGTCGCGCACTCAGCAAGACATTGGCAAAGAACCCTCATCTGCTCGACGGTGCAGCCGAAAGCGACTCTGTGAGTCTTCGGGTTCAAGCTGCCCTCGTGATGATCGCAGGAGATGACCTCGCAGGCCATACCGGAGTCAGGGAGGCGACCGGGAGGTTCTCGTCCGCAATCGATCAGATTGTCGGCGGGGCCCTGGAGACGGCAACAGAGCAGGTCAAGGATCGGCATCCGCTAGTCGACGAGTTGGGGTTTGCCGTCATCGCCATGGGCAAGTGGGGCGCAAGAGAGCTCAACTACTACTCCGATATCGATCTCGTCTTTGTGCACACACCGGTCGAAGGGCAGGATTCGGAGAGCCGTAGTGCGGCGCTGGCCATCGCCGGTCGCCTCGTCTCGAGCCTGTCGGCACCCACCTTGGATGGGCTGGCGCTGCAGATAGACGCCGACCTGCGCCCCGAGGGCGCGATGGGCCCTCTGACGCGCAGCCTCGATGGCTACAGGTCGTACTACGCCAGATGGGGCGAGGCGTGGGAGTTACAGGCACTCCTCAAGGCCAGACCCGCAGCCGGTGATGTGGATGTGGGTCGACGGTTCAGGGAAATGGCCGACCAGATCATCTGGGAGCGGGGCCTCGATGTCGATGCTCTCCGCAGCATCCGGCTTCTCAAGGCCCAGGCAGAGGATGCCGCATCCAGCACCGATCTCAAGCGGTCACGAGGCGGGATTCGGGATATCGAGTTCACGGTTCAGCTTCTTCAATTGGTTCACGGGAGGTTTGACCCCGACCTGCGTGTGCTGTCGACCCTCGATGCAATCGAAGCCCTCGGCGACCACGACTACATCGAGACGCACGAGGCCGAGAGTCTGACCGACGCATACATCTTCCTCCGCAACGTCGAGCACAGGATCCAACTCTGGGACCTTCGTCAGACCCATCAATTCCCGGCCTCTCTCCAGGCGAGGGAGCGAATTGGGCGAAGCCTCGGATTCACAGCGGACCCGGCGGGAAACCTGGTTGCGCGTCTCGACGAGGTGAAACGGGAGGTGAGAGAGCTCCATGAGCGCCTCTACTTCCGACCCGTGCTCGATTCCCTGGTGGGTCTTCCGACCGCTCGTCTCGACCCGACCGAGGCAGCCCTAAGACTCGAGGCCCTTGGGTTCAGTGATGTCGTTGCTGCGGCCACCGCATTCGAGGAACTCACCGCCGGGCTGACCCGCAGGTCGAGAGTCATGCATCAGGCGCTTCCGCTCATGCTCGACTGGTTGTCTCAGTCCCCTGACCCGGACCTCGGGCTGAGCCAACTCCGGCTCCTCCTGGCTCACAGTCCGGATCACGGCGCCTTGGTGACACTGCTGCAGAACAATCCCGTTGCCGGTGAGCGCCTATGCATCCTCCTCGGCACCGGCAAGCTGCTCGGCGATCTGATCGACCGGATCCCCGAGTTCATCCCTCGCCTGGCCGACGACAAGCAGCTCTTGGATGTGCGGGATCGCCATGATGCCACAGAGAGACTCCTGGGACTTCTCGACTCGAGACCCGATACCGACGCCAAGATCGGAACCATTCGCCGTTTCGTCCGCCGCCGAAAGCTTCGGATCGCTGCCCGCGATGTCCTGGGAGAAGCGCCCATGGAGGCAACGCTCGGCGCGTTGTCGGATAGCGCCGACGCCGCCATCACAGGGGCCCTCCACATCTTGACGCCAGAAGACCCGGGTGGTTTCGGGGTTATCGCCATGGGCAAGTGGGGTGGTCACGAACTGTCCTACGGCTCCGATGTCGACCTGATGTATGTGTTTGACGACGAGCACAGTCGGGATCGCGGTCTTCATCTGGCCACCGGACTGAGGAGGGTTCTCTCGGAGCCGAGCCGATATGGGGAGGCCTACGAGCTCGACGCCGATCTCAGGCCCGAAGGCCGCAAGGGCCCGATGGCGCGCTCCCTGGATGGCTTCCGCCGTTACTACGCGGAATGGTCCGAGCCCTGGGAGCTTCTTGCATTGGTCCGGGCACGGCCCGCTGCCGGCGATGAGGATGTCCTCGAGTCGTTCACGGCCATCACCGAACCGGTGATCTGGAGGGACCAACTGCCCGATGAGGTGGTTCGGGCGATTCGCTCGATCAAGGCAAGGGTGGAAGCCGAGCGAATACCACCGGGAGAGGACGCCGACTTCCATTTGAAGCTTGGCCCGGGCGGTCTGTCAGACATCGAGTTCCTCACCCAGCTACTGCAATTGAGACACGGCGGTGCCGTGCCGGAGCTGAGGGTCACCGGGACATTCCCGGCGCTCCACCGTCTCCGTGAGGCCGAGATCCTCTCGGCTGCCGCCTACGACTCACTGCACGATTCCTACCTCTTCTGCACCCGTGTCAGGTTGAGGCTCCACCTGCAACAGGGCAGCGTCTCGAATTCCCTCCCCACCGACCCGGATTCGACGGCTCGTCTCGCCGCGTCCCTCGGATTCGACAGGACGGCTGAGCTCCGGGAGCAATACCGTCGATACACCCGGCGGGCACGGCGCAGTTTCGAGCAGATCTTCTACGAGTGAGATCTCTCGTCAGGAGCGGCCGACCGCAGCAGCAACCAATCGTAGATGACCCATGAGAGCGTCGAACTCGTGGGGGAGCAAGGCCTGGTCACCATCAACGAGAGCCTCATGTGGATTCGGGTGAACATCGACCAGGATGCCGTCGGCGCCGGCCGCCACTGCGGCGAGGGCCAAGGGTAAAACCAGGTCTTTGCGACCTGCGGCGTGCGACGGGTCGACCATGACCGGTAAGTGGGTGAGGGATTTGGCCAGCGGCACCGCCGAGATATCAAGGGTGTTCCTCACCGAGCTGTCGAAGCCCCGAACTCCGCGTTCCACCATCACGATGTCGCTGTTCCCCTCGTTGGCGATGTACTCGGCGGCATCGATCCACTCCTCGATGGTGGCAGCCCTGCCACGTTTCAGCTGAACCGGTTTGGGCTGACGGCCAACCTCACGAAGCAGGGCGTGGTTGGACATGTTCCTCGTGCCGACCCGGAGCATGTCTGCATATGAGCCGACAAGATCGACATCTCTTGGGTCGAGGACCTCGGCGACGAAGGGCAGGCCGGTCGTTGCCCGCGCCTCGGCCATGATCTCCAGAGCGGCCTTCCCCAACCCCGGGAACGAATACGGAGAGGTGCGTGGCTTGAAGGCATCTCCCCTCAGGATGTGTGCCCCGGATGTCTTGACCGCCGCCGCCGTGGCAAAGAGCTGTTCCCGGCTCTCCACCGCGCAGGGGCCGGCGATGATCTTGACCGGACCGTCGCCGATTCTGACGTCACCCACCAAGACAACGGTGTTGTCCGACTTGTTCTCACGCCCGACCCTGCGTCCGCCTCGCACGACCGGCACCACACGCTCAACCCCGGGGAAGGCGGCCCAGGGCGCCTCGTCTCCAAGACGCACTTCGGTGGTGCCGTTGACAACCGTGCGGCCGTCCTCAGAGGAGATGTGGACGTCTGCGCCCAAGGCTCCGAGTTTCTCGACGACCTGAGCAACCTCGTCACCGGTCGCATCTGGGCGCATGACAATGATCATGAGTAAGGGTTGGGAGGGGCTGCAACGCTAGCCGTCACAGTTAGTTCGCTCCCATTCGGGGACGGCGGCGAGTCGTTACCATCGCCTCGATGGACGTCGAGAACCAGGACACCCACGAGTACATATCCCATATCGGTGAGTCCCGTCCGTATTGGCGAGACATCATCCTGGGAGTCAACGACGGTCTCGTCTCCATCTTCCTCCTGGTGGTCGGTGTTGTCGGAGGTGGCTTCGACACCGCCCAAGTGCTCCTGACGGCGGTTGCTGGGGCTCTGGCAGGTGCGGTGTCCATGGCGGCCGGCGAGTACCTGGCCACCAAGTCGCAGGACGAGATCCTGGAGGCAGAACTGGCTTTGGAGCGAACTCACATCATCCACTTCAAGGACCAGGAATTGGAGCAGCTCCGCGGGTTCTTCACCGACATGGGTGTTGGTGAAGTAGACCTGGACGGTGTGATCGCGGGGTTCGAAAACAATGATGAAGCCATCTTGAACGCCATGGCCGCCCTCGAGTTCGGAGTTG